>DATJFP010000042.1 GCA_035495615.1 Verrucomicrobiia bacterium
GGTTGTGCGCAAAGCGCATCGAATTTTGAGCACTCAAGAACTAAATGAGCTTGGTGCAATCCCTGTCAAAGGAAAACAATAGTAACCGGACCGGGTCCGGCGGGGAAGGGTTAAGCTAACCCCTCCCTTTGGGACCCGGTCCCGTAACAAAAACAGGTTGAATAGGGGAGAGATTCAATGATTGGTGACCACATGAGCAAAAAAGTGGATTTTTTTAGAAGATTACGAATGATTTCTTTCGATAACCAAAGGCAATTTGGAAAGACCCCGAAAGAGATACCCCAGAAAAAAAGAGAGAAAGAGGGGGCGCTGAGTTATCCAAACTTCCCCCAAGGGAATGATGCTTCCCGGCGGTCTGATGAAACGTGTGACATGAGGGTTTCTCAAAAGTATTGGGATAACCTTTGGAAGGAAGAACGAGTTTGTGTTAATCCAGGAAAGAAGCAAAAAAGAAATAAAATAATACCTGATCACTGGAAAGCGGGTATCGAATTGATGGAATGGGCCTGAAAAAATAAAGGTAAGTGCCGGGTTCACGCCTGAAATAATGTTAACCAAGGAGAAAATATGAAAAAATATTTATGAATAATGGGGACGGTTCTGGCGGGGACAGACTTGGAACGGAAGTGGCTGTGTCCCTCTCAGAACCGTCCCCGATTTTTGAAAAGAAAGAATAAGGGGTCAGACCCCACGTTCTATTATGATGATTAAAAGCGGCGGATCGCGATGATGGATACGGCATTTTGGCATCGAAAATGGGAAAAGAATGACATTGCATTCCATGGAAGTGAAGCCAATCCGCTCCTGGTGAAATATTTCGACAAGCTCTCTTTAGCCCGGGAAAGCCGGGTGTTCTTGCCGCTATGCGGCAAAACGCGGGATATCAGTTGGTTTCTTTCCCGAGGTTATCGTATCGTGGGATCGGAACTGGTGGCTCTGGCTATCGAGCAATTATTTGCGGATCTCGATATGGAATTCGAAATAACCCGCGCTGGAGAGGCGAAACGTTATAGCGCAAAAGATATCGACATCTTCGTCGGAGATATCTTTTGTTTGTCCAAAAGCCTGCTGGGTCCGGTCGGCGCCGTTTATGACCGGGCAGCTTTGGTGGCACTACCCAAAGAAATGCGTAAACGCTATGCGGCACAGGTCCAGGATGTGACTCGTGAAGCGCCGCAGCTGCTCATTTCCTACGAATATGACCAAGCGCAGATGGAAGGGCCTCCTTTTTCTATCAGCGGCGACGAAATCCGGGAGCGCTATGGGAGCTATGACGTGACTTTACTTGAAAGCGTCGCTGTGCCGGGCGGATTAAAAGGAAAATGCGCGGCCAGCGAGAATGCATGGCTGTTGTCGACAAAAAAATAAACAAGATAGCGGTACCGATAGCGGTACCGGTTCTCTGGGGGACAGGTATGAAACCCGTCCCTGGCAGAACCGGAACAAAAGGGGTCAGACCCCACTGGGGACAGGTCTAAATAAAAAGGACATGATTGAAATGATGCAACGATTGATAAAGCCGCTTTTTTGGACTGTGTTCGGCATGGCTCTCTTTTTGCCGGTCCCAGCGCTGGCGCTCACTCATGAGCAATTGCTCGAGTATAAAAAGGAACTGCGGGCCGTGGACCTCGAGTATCTCAGCCAGCTCAAGGAGAGAATGCTCGAGATTAAAAATGGGGACGGTTCTGGCGGGGATGGATTTGAAGCGGATACGAATGTAGCTGTGTCCCTCTCAGAACCGTCCTTAATTTTATTCCTTACCGGATATCGTGAAACGGTCCTGGTTTTACCGCCACGCATCCCAATAAGTGTCAATGTCGCTTCTTACGGGATCCCCATATATTCCGGAGAATCCTTGAATCCCGTCCTCTGTGAAATTGAAGGGGGTCACGCCGCCGCCCTGATGATAAATCGTTAGACTAATAGAATAAGTATCCAACCACGGCCATGCGGGCGGTGTGACTGTAATGACATAGCCGTCTTCTGTGTCTAGTCCGTTATAGAGGTTCCGCTTGGTTACGCTTTTAACAATGCCGTTCGGATCGGTCTGAAGCGAGCGGAGGGTGTCCCATGTCTGGGTGGAATTCTGGCCGCTGGGCCTCGTATTGGTTTCGATTTGATGTTCATTGACGGATCCTGTGAATGACCCGTCGGCATTCGTTTGTTTACTAACCTGCGTCGTGTTGGCTATGTTTTTTGTCCATTCCCACTGCCACGTCCGGGTTGCAGTATCCCAACGATTTGCGACGTGCGTGTCAGTGCTGGTATGCGAAACCGTGGTCGAATTTAAAAAACTCCAGCTGAAAGTTTTGGTATCAATGGTTTCAAGGCCGAGCATCCATCGGGTTTTGATTTCTTTTTGAGGCTTGGTCATTCCCGTGCTGGGCGGATAATAATAATGCTCTAAACGGGTGCCCCGCTTCTTGCTGTCCGCTTGGTCGGCCATGATGTCCTGCTTCGTAACGTCCACAAGCGACCAATTTTCATTAAGGTCATACGAGGCATAATTACCATCCGGATCCGGCATGGTAATCATTTCGAGTTTGGTATATTTTTCAAAATTTTTATGCTTCACAGGCGCGCTCGCCTCATCCACGGGTTCCCACACCAGCGTATTCCGAGTTTCGTGATATCCCGTATCGTCATGATTCGTAATACTCCGGTCCCAGTCCTCGATCAAGGTTTCATCTCCTGAAATTTCCGTTAATTTCCATTTTTCTTCGCCTTGATCCCAGAGATGTTTTTTATTGATTTCGATATCCGTTGTTTTTTTATCCTTCACAGTGCCCGTTTCATCGCGGCTTTTAAAGTGAGTCGTTTGGGTGCCGTTATCCCAGCTGATGTCGGTATTTTCCTGCAGATGCCCGTTAAAAGTCATGGAGTTTTTGTAACCCCATTTTGTGGCATCGGAGCTTGTTTTGTACCAGGATTCATCTAATGAGTCTGTAAGATATTTCTGTTCTCCGGCGCCGGCATATTTACGGACAGTAGCTTGCCGGGTTTCAAATTCGAGAATGTATTCCACCGAGCCGTCGTTTTCAATATCCGGCCATTGCATTTTTTCGATTTTTTGATGATTCCCCCAATCGATGTCGTCGCCGTCTTGGTACAAGCTCCATGAGTCCTGCGAAACTCTGCTGCCGCTGCGGCTTTTGATTTTGTATTTTTCCGCACCGGAGTCCCAATCATGGTCTTGCTGTTCATTAGTATCGGTATTCGTTTGAACTCCCGAGCCGTTTAGCGATTCGGTATGGGAATATAAATCGGTGTGCTGATGGCCTTGGCCGTCCCAGCTCATGTTGGTTTCGCTGCCGACATTTCCGTTTGAAAGAAAGGTGCGGATAATTTGGTAGCCGGATTTCCTGCCGTCGTCGTCATTGTCACGCCACCACGATTCGTCGTGGAGGACACGGCCCGCTCCGTCGGTAATGTACTTCGAATAGCTGTTGTTCGAAGTGATAACCGCATCCGAGCCTTCCTGAAATTCTTCGCTGTCGTTACGGGATTCGTAAGTCGCTTCATAACCGCCGTCCGCATTGAAGGTGGCGTTCCATGTGGAATGCCAGGAATATTCGGATTTGGAGCTCAGGATCCAGTCATCATCCACGCTTGCGCGGTACCATGACTGATTGAGGCTGTGGCCCTCGTCGAGCGAATGATTCTCGTCCGCCGTTGATTCGCTCCAGCTGGAAGAGTAAGACTTACTCAGCCCGTCGCTGCTCGTCCATGTCCACCAATAGGGGCTTGCCTTCGTGCCGTCACCGCCGGATGTCGGCGGCTCGGGCGCGGGATTCTCTTCCGGCGCGGGCTCATCCCCGGCCTCGGCCGGTGCGGAGGTTTGTGCCGCCGTCGCGCTTAACGGATTGTCTTCCAGCATCCCGGGCATCGACGCATCCAAAGGGATTTCCGTTTCGGAAGTACTGGACTCTGTCTGACTGGCTTCTGTGAAAGCGGTATTTTCTTCGTCGCTGGGAGCGGCGTATTCCTCCGTAAACTGAGCCATGGCGCAAGGCATGAGCGCGGGATTGAAAATCTGAAGCATGAAGACTGCACAAAAAATTGCGAGTGTATTCAAGCGGGTGGGCATCCTATCCTCCGTAGCGGCTTATTTTATGACTAACAAAAGAGTAGAAGGCCGTCCAGTAAATTTCAAATAAAAACAATCATTAAATAGTAATCAAATTCATTATATAGCTAATAAATCGAACAAAAATAAAGTAACCGGACCGGGTCCAGCGGTGAAGGGTTAGTCTAACCCCTCCCTTTGGGACCCAGTCTCGTACTGTATTAAATCCCTTTGCCGAGGCGATCTCCTGTATAGTGGATGCAGTGTTCTTTCCCTCCCATCATCCTCAACCTTGAGAGGCCCTTATGGCGCAATCCCAGCAAAGAAGTGGAAACAAAGGCACGGGCAAGAAAAAGGCCGCCAAGTCGCTTATGGAAAAACGTAAGGACAAGCAAGCCAAGCAGGCCGCCAACAATTCGCGCGGCTGGTAAAACCTGTCCCCAAAGGGGACAGGTCCCTCTGAAAGGATAACGTGCATAACCAGGTGACAATTGAAGCTGAGGGAGACGTTGCGGTGATCCGTGTGAAGGGCGCGGTGACGGTGCCGCTTGTCCGGGAATCCCATGAACGGCTGCATGCGCTTATCCGCGAGAAGGGGCTCAAAAAAGTGCTTTTTGACGGTTTGGAAATGGCGGTGCCCGCCACCGACATTCCGCTCGAGCTGTGGAAGCTGGACCAGCAGCGGGAAGGACCGAAGCTCAAGCGCGCCATCGTGTTTTCTCCCGACACCCGCCTTGCTTATCATGCGCGGCTGGCCTTTGCGGAAGATGATTTTTCCCTTTTCCACGATGTGCCGTCCGCCCTGGCATGGCTCGGCAAAAAATAACGGGTAATAAAGGGACAGTCCCCCTTGGGGACAGGTCTAAATAAGAACGGGGGCAGTCCCTAAGGACTGCCCCCGTTGTTTTAAGGCTTACTTCCGGAGTTTAGTTTGGCGCTCCGATTTCCAGTAGATAAAGGTACCGGTTCCAAAAGTGCCGGGTTCAATTGTAACCGGACCGGTTCCGGCGGGGAAGGGTAAGGTCTACCCCTCTCTTCGGGCCCCAGTCCCGTTTACGCACACATCCGGAAGGGGGGCTTTTCTTTGTAGCCTCTGGAGCTAAGAGTGCCCAGTGTAGTAAATGGAAGGCCTGTTCTGGAGAGGAAGGCACGCGGCTTTCCACTCTTTGATGCCGCCGGTGTAAGCGCTCGCATCGAATCCTTTGGCCGCAAGTTTTTCCGCCGCGCGCAAGGCGCTGTTGCTTCCGGCGCCGGAGCAGTACGTGACCACCGGCATGGACGGATTAATCTCGATCAGCCGGTCAAGTAACTCTGCGAGGGGAATGCACCGCGATCCTTTGATGAATCCGAGCGTGTGCTGCGCCGGAGGCAAAACGTTCACGAGCTGAATCGATTCTCCTCTTTGAAGCCTTCCGAACAATTCATCTTTGGTAACCACTTTTGCTTTGACTGGCGCGGAGCTTTCATTGGTCTCTGGGGTCATGAATGTCCTTTC
Organism: Verrucomicrobiia bacterium; assembly: GCA_035495615.1. Lineage (NCBI taxonomy): Bacteria > Pseudomonadati > Verrucomicrobiota > Verrucomicrobiia > Verrucomicrobiia bacterium. The sequence goes on from DATJFP010000042.1 coordinate 5,562, forward strand.
AATTTTCTTGTTTGGCGGAAATATCGGAATCACGCAGCCTTGCCGCTGGGGGCGGGCCTTCGTCCCAGTTCCCATGCTTCGATTAGATCTTCCATGTCGTCTTCGTGGTCCTGGTCATAATTGAGTTTGGGAACGTACATGCCGGGGATGCAATCCTGCAAGGACGCTTCGGGCGCGCGTTCTTCGATGTTGGGTTCCGGCGTAATTTTGCCCGGAAGGTCTTCGCGCCGCGGACTGGGCTCGTTTGCTTCTCGCCTTATCTGGATCATGAGGCTCTCCTTGTGATGGATTTTGCGGGCCTTTTCCGTGTGAAAGGCAAAAGGCTCAGCCGAAGGCCCGTGAGTGGGGAATGTTTGGGCCGAAAGAAGCGATTCGGAGGAAAGTAGGACTCGGCCGCCATCAGAAAAGTCGAGGCTTTCTTCGAAACCAGCGGGGTCGAACGTGAGATCAACCCGATAAACCGAGTATGACAGCATAAGTGGGGCAATCCCAGCTTTATTCCCGCCATTAAGGAGAAATAAATAAGGGGACAGTCCCTAGGGACAGGACACGGGGACAGGGCATGGGGACAGGCCCCTATGGAGTGGAAAGTGGGCCTTTGAGGCGCGGTTAAAGAGACTGGGGTTGTGAGGATCCTTCTTCCTGATTAGATTTACGGGAGGAGGATTTTTTTATGCCCAGAAGAGCTCGAAGCAAGGTCCTGGACGATGGATGCTATGCGCATGTGTATTCGCGGGCGCTGGAAAGGCGGAATATTTTTCGCGAGGGCGATGATTTCCAGTGTTTCAAGCGTCTGTTGACTGATACGAAGCAGAAATATAGTTATCGCATCCATCATTATTGTCTTATGAACACGCATTTCCACCTGGCGGTCTCGGTCCATCAGGTCGCGGCATTTTCGGCAGCGCTTCGGGAGATCAAGCAAGATTACGTGCGCTGGTATAACGAAAAATATGAGCACAAAGGACCTGTCTGGTGGGGGCGATTCGGAAGCCGGCTGATCCAGGACGAGACGTACCTGCTCGCGTGCGGCACTTACATTGAGTTGAATCCCGTGAAGGCCGGCTTGGTTGCGGCGCCCGAAGAATGGAAGTATAGTTCGAGCTGCCATTATTTTCTTGGGAAAAAGGATGATTTGATCGATGATTATGACTGTTCTGCCCGCGCCGATCTCAGGGAAGTTGAGTCCGGCGATTATATTGGATCCCGCCAATTTGTTTTTGATAAACAGCGGGCCTTGAGAGAATAGACGGTGCAATAATGGGTCTATTCTCTGAAACCCTAGGGCTGCTTCGCTGAAGTGCCGGGTTCAGGCCCGCAATAATGTTAACCAAGGAGAAAACATGAAAAAATATTTAGGTTTTTTTGTGACCATCCTGTTTTTCATGACGATTGCGGCGGTTTCCGCGCATGCGAGCCTGGATCAGGCCGTGGCCACTGTAGGCGAGGGGGCCGTGCAGTTTCCGGTCGGGCTGGTGAAACTGGTCGGCGGGATTTTGTGGACGGTCGGTGAAGTGATCGCGCTGCCCTTCAATATGATTTTTTAGAATAAAGAAGGGATTTTTTTGGCGGACAAGAACCGACTGCGGGTCATGACTTACAACGTGCATAGCTGCCGGGGACTTGATTTCCGGGTCCGGCCGGAGCGCATTGCGCGCGTGATCCAGGAGTATGCGCCCGATCTGGTCGCTCTGCAGGAGCTCGATGTGAACCGGCGGGGCAGCGGGCGTTCGGACCAGCCCAAAGTCATTGCGGAAGCCCTTCGAATGCACTGCCACTTTCAGCCCGCGGTGATTTTCGAAGGGGAACATTACGGGATTGCCGTCCTCAGCCGCTACCCGAGTGAAGTCGTCAAGGCGGGACATCTCGTGGGCCGCGACAGGCCGTCTCTTCTGCGGGCCTCGTGGCTGGATCCTTTTTTCGAACCCCGGGAAGCGATCTTTTGCCGCGTGCAGGCGCCGGGGGGCAGTCTCTATTTCATGAATACGCACCTCAGCCTCAGGCCGAAAGAAAGGCTGGCGCAGGCGGAGTCCCTGTTCGGAACGGACTGGATGGGCGCCCTTCCCGATCCCTCGCTTCCGGTTATTTTCTGCGGCGACTTCAATGCCGGGCCGGATTCCGCGGCCGGCAGGCTTTTCGAGCGGGATTTTGATGAAGCGGGAAAGTCGGTGAGGGGCGCGCCCCGGAAAACCTTTTTCAGCTTCCTGCCTGTTTTTCAAGTCGACCGGATTTTTTTTAAAGGCGATGTCCGGCTCCTTGACACCCGGATTCCCTCGACGCCGCTGACGATAAGCGCCTCCGACCATTTGCCCATGATCGCGGATTTCGCTTTGAACGAGGTCTCTCCATGATGCATTTCGATCTTAATTTCACTTCGCTTATTTTGCTTTGCTTCCAGATCTATATGATCGTGACGATCTTTTCCCTCCTGCTCGATAACCGTGAACCCGCGGAAACCTTCGGCTGGGTCCTTATTTTTATTTTGATGCCGGGCCTGGGCGTCGTGATTTATTACTTCATAGGCCACAACGGACGGAAACGGTACAACCGCGATAAAAAGCTGCCGCAGGTGGTCGCCAAAAACCTCATCGCGATCTTTAAGCCGCTCGCCGCTGCCCAGGCCGGCTTCATCAACAGGGTCAAGAATCCGGAGAGGACCTACCAGGACGACATGATGCAGCTGCTTTACCGGAATTCAAAGTCGTTCGTCACCGCGAACAATACGGTGGAATTTTTTCACAACGGGCGGGCGAAGTTTGACGCCCTGTTCGCGGACATCGAAAAGGCGAAGCATTTCATCCACATGGAATATTTCATTTGGTATTCGGGCAAAGATCCCGTGGCGCAAAAAATGAAAGACCTGCTTATTAAAAAGGCGGCCGAAGGGGTGGAGGTCCGCATCCTTTACGATTATTCCGGCTGTTTTTTCACCCTCAGCCCTGCCTATAAGCGGGAACTCCGCAAGGCCGGCGTGAAGATCTATCCTTTCTTCAATTATCTGTCGGGATTCAGGTTTCACACCATGAACCACCGCAATCATCGCAAGATCGCGGTGATCGACGGCGCCGTCGGGTATACGGGCGGGATGAACCTGGGGCAGGAGTACATCGACGGCGGAAAAAAATACAAATCCTGGCGCGACACCCACATGAGACTCACCGGCGGATCGGTGAACGTGCTTCAGGCGGTTTATGCGATCGACTGGTTCAATACCACAAACGAAGAAACGTGTTTCGATTTGAACTATTACTCCGGAATCGAAGAAAGCGCGAAACCCACAGGCGAGCTTCCCCTGCAGCTGCCGACCTCGGGCTATGACACCCAATGGCCCGCGCTGCTGCATCTTTTTTTTACGATGATCACGCTGGCCCAGAAAAACATCACGATCGTTTCGCCGTATTTTGTGCCCGAGGCCAGCCTGCTTGTCGCCTTGAAGACGGCGGCCCTTCGAGGGCTCGACGTGACGGTCCTCATGACGGGCATCCCGGACAACCCGCTGCCTTACTGGGCGGCGTTCTCCTATTTTGACGAACTCCTGAAGGCCGGGGTCAAAATCTTTCAATACCAGCAGGGCTTCATGCACGCGAAGATGATCTCGATCGATGGGAAGGTGTGCTCCGTGGGCACGACGAATTTCGACATCCGCAGCCTGAAGCTCAACTATGAGGTCAATGCCGTTTTCTACGACGAAGCGACGACCCGAAAGATCGACGATCAGATCAAGCTCGATCTCAAAGCCTGCAAGCAAGTGGAGCTTGCGGAATTCAACCGCATTTCCGTGGCGGCGAGACTGCGCAATTCACTTGCGCGCCTTCTGGCGAACATCATGTAACCGGAGCGGCTGGCGGAAAAGGGTCAGCTTATAAAAGGGGAACGGTTTGGAATTGCCCAAGACACTCCTTTGTGACTTCCGTCACGGAAAAACAGGGCATCGAACTGTTATATTCAATAAAAAACCAAGAGCTTAAATAACCCAAAGCGGGAAACAGACACTTGTGAAAGAAGGCTCCTGAAGCCGTGCCTGTCATTTTCGCTTCCGAAGGGAGGTCTTCGATGGATCCAGTTCATTTTCACCTCGCGGTCAGTCATGCACCCCTTGCCGCATGTTTCATCGGTCTTGCGCTCACGGGGCTTGGATTGATCATCAAAAACCCGGATTTCGAAAAGGCGGGGCTCGGAATCATCCTTATGGGGGCGCTCGTCATCGTTCCCGTCTATTTTTCGGGCGAGAGGTCCGAAGAGCGGATGGAGCATTATCAGGGGATTTCCGAAAGCAGGATTGAAGCGCATGAGGAGGCGGCAAAGCCCGCGCTCGCCGCGTTTCTCACGCTCGGCGCCGTTTGCGCGGCCGCGCTTTTTTTTAGCCGGGATCCCGCCAAGCTGCGCGCGGGGTCGATCCTCGTCCTCGTGTTGTCGGTGGGGGTGTTATTTTTCCTCATCCGCGTTTCGGCCCTGGGAGGGCAAATCCGTCATACGGAAATTACCGAATTAAAGGTACCCCTTCCAAAAGCGCCGGGTTAGAATAAAGGGCGCTCTGCCAATCCTAAAAAGCTGCTTGCAAGAAAGGTTCCCATGCTTCGGGTTCTGATCACCGGTGTCGCCGGGATGATGGGGTCGCACATGCTGGACCGGCTTATGGCCGAAGGCGCCGAGGTCATAGGCATCGACGATCTCTCTGCCGGGAAGCTGTCGCACATCAATTCTCATCTCACGAGTCCGCGGTTCCGTTTTGTCCAGGCGGATGTGCGCGATTTCGAGGCGCTTTCCGCGGCGGCGGGGGAGCGGCTGGACTGGATCCTGCATTTTGCGGCGATGAAGAAATGCGGGGAGTCCGGAGACGCGCTGGCAACCCTGCAGGTGAACGGGGGAGGCGCGGAGAGCTGCCTGCGGCTCGCGTGCCGGACGGGCGCGGCGGTGCTGCTGGCCTCCACGGCCGATGTTTACGGCCTTTCCACAGAACTTCCCTTCCGTGAAACGGGCGACCTCGTGCTGGGCGTCCCCGGCACCAAGCGATGGGCCTATGCCGCCTCCAAACTCTACGCCGAATCCCTGGCTCTGGCCTACGCGAAGCAGGAGAACGTGCGCGTTGTCGTGCTGCGTTACTTCGGCGGGTTCAGCCACCGCTCGTGCTTCGACTGGCGCGGCGGCCACGTGCCCGTCTTTGCCGACCAGGCCCTGCGCGGTGAGCCCTTCACCATCCACGGCGACGGCCTGCAGACACGCTCCGCCACTTCCGCTCTTAACCTGGTCGAGGGGACATGGCTCGCCATGCGCACGCCCGCGGTGGGTGAAATCCTGAATATCGGAGGCGATGAAGAAATAAGTGTCATCGACACCGCGCGGCTGATTCATCGCCTCGCGGGAAAAAACGGCGAGCCGGCCTTCCAGTTTATCCCCATGGCAAACATCTTTGGCGAATACCGCGAAATTCCGCGCCGCCTGCCGTGCCTCGAGAAGTCCGCGCGGCTGCTGGGCTATCGTCCCCGGTACCGCCTGGAAGAGGCGCTCCAGTCCCTCCTCGCTGAAAGGCGCCGCGAAATTTCCCTTCAGCCCGCATGAAGCCCGCTCTCCATCTCATCGTTCCGGTCTTCAACGAAAGAGCGAATGCGGAGACTTGGATGGCACGCACCGCCGAGATCCTTCAACATCTGGAGAATTACCGGCCGCGGCTGATCTTCGTCGACGACGGGAGCACCGACGGCACGGCCGATGCTTTGCGGCAGGCCTCGCGCGGACAGGACCTGACGGTTCTGTCGCATCCCGTCAACCGCGGGCCTGGCGCCGCGGTTCGCACCGCTTTCGAGTGGCTCCACGGCTCGGTCCGCGACGAGGATGCGGTGGTCACGCTGGAAGGCGACAACAGCAGCAATCTTGCCCTGATTACGGACATGCTCGAGCGCCGCGGCCAGGGAGCGTCGCTCGTGCTCGCCGACCCGGAAGCGGCGGGCGGCGGGTTTGCGGCCGTGCCGGCCTGGCGCATCGGCCTGAGCCGGGCGGGAAATTTTGTGACGCGTTCGCTGTTCCGTGCGAAAGGCCGCGGAAGCCTGAGTAATTTTTTCCGTCTTCACGGAGGCGAGCTCATCCGGCGTCTGCAGGCGTCTTTCGGGCCGGGCATCGTGGAGTCCGACGGCTTCGCATGGGCTGCCGAAATTTTTTTTAAGGCGTCGCTTACCGGAGCACGGCCCGAGCGCGTGCCGACGCGTATCGACTGGACCGGCCGCCGGGGCGGAAGCAAAATGCGCGTCCTGCGTACCGCGGCAGGTTATGCGCAGCTTTTCTTCTCGGTCCCGCGCTGGCGGCGCATGGCCGGCACGTCAGGACGCATGCCGTGAAGATCGCCATGACCAGGCGCGTGTGGATTTTTTTTGCGGCCGCCAGCCTTTGTTATATCCTCCCGCATATCCTCTATTTTTCGTACATGGTGGCAAGCCTGGGCAACGACGAAAACTTCATGACCTGGCTGGCCGTGTTGAAACACCCGGAGTATTTCAAAGGCGATTTCGTCCAATACTATGCTCCGCTGAAGATGGCCAGCTCTTTGATGCCGCACCTCGTCCTTTTCTTGAACCGGTTGGGCCTTTCGATCGGAGCCCTGCATCTGGGCCTGATGGCGTTTCAGCTCATCGCGCCCGGCTTTTTTTATGTCCTCGCGCTGCGGTCTTTGGATGCGGGCGAGAGCGTCATGGTCTGGACGCTGGCCCTTCTCAGTGGATTTCACGCATGGAACTTGTCCCACTACATCGCTTATTATCCCGTTCCTTACGACGCCTATCTGGCGGTTCCCTTTTGCTGGGCCGGTCTGTTTGCCTTGACGCGCAGGCACATGCCCGCCGCCGGACTGCTGCTTGCGCTGGGTTCCTTACTTCACGCTGCCTTCGGCATCTATGCCGTGGGCGCGGGCGCGATTTATGCGCTGGTCGACCGCGAGGCAGGAAGGAGTCCTGCGATCTGGCTCGCTTTGGCTTGCGCATCGGCCGCCGCATTCATCTTTCCGAGCCTGGCGATGGCTTCCGTGCCTCAGGCGGGAAAAGCCGCGGTGATGGACGCCCTGCGCCATAATCCGCACATGACGCCCTGGAGTGACCCTTTCATGGGAACGCAGCTTTTTTGGGTCGCCCATCTCGTGATGCTGTTGTGGATCTCGCGGCCCGCATGGAACGCTTTCGGCCCGGCCTACGAACGCCTCATCCGCGCTTCATGGATCGCGGCTGTTCTTCTGATGGCCGGCCAGCCCTTGGGCCACGCTCTCGAAATCCCGGCCCTCATCCGTCTGAATGGCTTGCGCGCCCCGGTTATGGCCTGGGCCGTGACGCTGCCGGTCCTTGCGGTCTGGCTCCTTGGCCAGATCCGCTCTCCTTTCGGTCACCTCCGGTTTCTGGCGGCTGTCGTCACGGCTCAGATTTGCCTGGGCCGATGGGACGTTTTGCCCGTCTTTCTGCTTGCCGCCGCGGCGGGTCTGCAAAAGCGCGGCCTGTCTTCTCCCGCGCGCACGGCTGTCCTCAAAGGAGCCGCGGCTGTCTGGACTATTTTCTGGATCAGCGGTTATTCTCCCGCCCTCCAGCAGTTTCTCGTTGAGGGTGCCTTCAAAGGTTCGTTTTCCTTGCCGTTTTTTTTGGAAAAATTACACGCCAACCGCACACCGGTTGCGCTGGTCATGCAAAGCGCCGTCGCCGCGGCCGGCTTTTTGAGCGCGTTACGCACGCCCTGGCCTGTCGTGCTGGCCGGCTTTATCGGTCTTCAGGCCGGCAACAATGCCCGGCTTTTTTCGGCGCCGATCCGCCGCGACATGTATGCGGCGCAGATCTGGGCGCGCGAGCATACCGAGCCCGGGACGCTTTTTCTGGTCGACGGCATCTCCTGGCGCACTTATAGCGGCCGTGCCGCGCAGCTGGGGACACGCGCGGGACCCTACTATTACGTTTATACGGGTGACGCACGCCTCCGCGCCCTTGACGAGAAAGTGACCGCTTATCTTTCCGGCATTTCGCCGGAACAGCGCAGCGACGTGGGCGTGTGGATTCGTTTTGCCCGGTACATCGGCGCGGATTATCTGGTGCTGCGTTCGGCCTTCTTCGGCGTTCCGGACTTTGGCGTTCCGCCGGTTTACCGGAACGGCACGTACCTCATTTACCGGATAGGGGATCTGGCGGCGAAATAAAGGGGGAAGTTTCTATATCCCTCCTCCGCGCAAATTTTTTGATACAATGCCTCCATGAAAAAAGGCGGCATTCTGATTCTTGCGTTGTTTTTATTTCTGACCGAGGCGTGGGCGGACTTGTCCTATCCGTGGGAATTGAAGCGCGACCTCGAAGGTATCCAGGTTTCCACGCGCCCGGTGAAAGATTCTCCCATTCTGGAGTTTCAGGCGGAAACCGTGATCCACGCGCCGCTCGAAAAAGTCATCCCTCTTTTTGAAGACACCGGCCGGATGACGGAATGGTTTTACAAATGCAAGGAAGCCCAACTCCTTAAGCAGGAATCCGCGGACGAAGCCAACGTGTATTTTGCGGCCGACCTGCCCTGGCCGTTTGCGGACCGCGACGGCGTTTACCGGCGCGTCAAAATGACGGCCGATGGCGCCGTGGTTTATAAGCTTGAAGCCGCAAGCGGCACTTATCCGCGCCAAAAAGGAAGGGTCCGCGTGACTTATCTCGACTCCGAGTGGCGTTTCACGCCGCGGTCGGACGGCGTCACCGCGGTTTATTACCGCATCCATACGGCCGCCGGAGGGTTCATTCCTCCCGGCGTCATCAACCGCTTTACCGTCTCTCTTCCTTTTAAAACGCTCAGGAAATTCCGCGCCCTTCTGGAAGAATAAGAGCTGCTGCGTTGAATAGGCTTCGCGGAAGTGCCGGGTTAAATCAAAGGGGACAGCCCGCACGGGACTGTCCCCTCTATTTATCGAAAACTTCCTTCCGTGAACAAACGCCTTTAACGCGGTGGGATCGATAGCGTGATAAGCGTCAGGTCGCCATCCAGGATAAACAGCTGATTGTCGTGATAGACATAGCTCAAGCTGGAGATGTCGTAAGACGCGCCGCCGAGGGTAATCGTCGAAACCGTGGACGGCCACGCTGCGGTGACCTCATTGCTGTTTCCGAGTTGGAACCACACGATCGCCGTCGGCAGGGACAATCCTGAATTGGGATCTTCGTGATTGAATGCGACGCTGAACCGGGTCGGATCGCCCTGCACCCAAACGACGTTATAATTCGCAGCTTCCGGTTGATTGCCCACCGTCACCCCTTGAGAAAGAGCATGGCTCGACGCGTCTTCAACCTGGGGAGGGAGTCCCAGCCGGTCCCGAAGCATTTGCAAATCCGCCTCGTTAGGGACATCGTCGCCGTTGGGGTTCGGGGCCGGCGCCGCCGGCTTGCCGACATCAAAGGTGGCCAGCGTCAAATCGCCGTCTAAGATCAGCAGCTGCCCCTCGTGATAAATGATGGTGAGGTCCGCGGTGTTGTAGGTCTGGCCGCCGATCGTGACCTGAGTGGCGGTTTCCGGGTACCAGGTCGCGGTGACGGGGCCGCTGCCGCTGATGTCGACGGCGAGCATGCCGGCATAACCCAGGATCCCGTCGCTCGTGTAAAAGCCGATTGTGAAATGCGTGTTGTCCGACCAGATGACATCGTATTGCGCGGCCGGATCCTTGCCCTGAATCTGGATCGGAGTGGGAACGGATTCCAAGCCGCCCTCATTTTGATTGACCGGCAGCTTATCGAGCTCCACATTTTCAGGCAGGATTTCGGTGAAAGTGGTTTGATCCATGTCTTCTTTGACGGCGTAATAGTCGTTTTCGATCCGGACGAACACGGTCTTGTCGTCCACGGCGACATTTTGCTTTTGAGCTCTGTCTTTGAGATTGTTGATGCTTTCCTGTTCGGTGACCACGTTATTTTTCAGCAGGTCGGCGACGTTATAGTCGACATCCTTGATTCTGACGGACTTGGGTTTATCGGCAGGCGCCTGATCGTCGGCGGCCGCGGAGGTCAGTTGGACGCCGTCCACCGGAACCGTGCCCGACTCCTGGACGGACTCTTCAGCCGCGGGAGCCGCGGCCTTCTCGGCCGTCGTGGTGGGCTGGGCCGGGTCATTTTCCGGAGCGATGGGCGTCGTTTGCAGGGCCAGGGCCGGACGCCCTATCAAAAGGCATGAGCTGAATAAAAGCATGGCGAGCATTATTTTTTTTGTCATGGTGAACATGGGGTCCCCTTTTTCTGAGTCGAGCGGATTTTAAGGCTATTGGAAAGGTAATGCCTGTTTGAGCGGCATGCAATAGACCGGGAGGGAAAAAGGGGAGGCTTGCGTCCGATAAACCAGCGAAAGAATAAGGGACAATTCCCCTGGGGACGGCTTCCTGTTTTATTGCTATATTGCTACATCTAACAGAAGGAGGCCTTTATGAAATACGTAGAAGGATTTGTGGTTCCGGTTCCGAAAAAGAATCTGGCGGCTTACCGCCGGCATTCCATGCAGATGTCCAAAGTGTGCCGCAAGCATGGCGCGATCGAACATGTCGTGACTTGGGCCGATGATGTGAAGCCGGGAAAATGGACCTCCTTTCCGCAGAGCGTGAAACTGAAACCGGGCGAAACGGTGGTGTTTGCTTACACGGTTTTCAAATCCAGAGCGGCCCGTGACAAGGCCTGGAAAAAAATCATGAACGATCCTGCCGTTCACAAAATGATGAAAACCCAAATGCCTTTTGACGGCAGGCGCATGTTCTGGGGCGGCTTCAAAAGCATTGTCGATGACTGAAGCGTAAGGGATATCCCTTCCGACTCGTCCTAAAGGCCTATTGCCACCCTGGGAACAGGCCTGAAAAAGTAAGCGCTGTGTGACGTCCGTCACAGGCATTGCCGGTGGATTTTTGTATAGTAACCTTGCCGGATTATAAAGCCGAAGGGAGGCCGCAATGGAGACTATGAAAGTGTCGGAACGTACAAAGGTGTGGCCGAATATCATTTTTTTTGCTGTGACGGCGCTGGGGGCCGTGGTGGGCGTTCCGTTTTACATCGCCCGGCACGGGGTTGATCCGTTCCTCATGGCGATGACCGTTTTTTATGTTTTTGCCACGAGCATGAGCATCACGGTGGGGTATCACCGCCATTTTTCGCATTCGGCCTTCAAGGCAACCCCTCTTGTGGAATTTCTCTTTCTTTTTTTCGGCGCGGCCGCTTACGAGCAGTCGGCCTTTTATTGGGCTTCCCAGCACCGCAGCCACCATCTGTATGTTGATACCGACCAGGATCCTTACAGCATCAAGAAGGGATTTTTCTACGCCCACATCGGATGGCTGCTGTTCTGGAAACATCCCGAGCATTTTGAAAATGCCGGGGACTTGCAGCGAAACCGGCTTGTGATGCATCAGCATCGATACTATCAGCTTTGGGCGGCGGCCGCAGGGATCGTCATGCCGCTTTTGATCGGATATTTTTACGGCGATATGGGCGGCGCCTTCCTTATTCTCGTATGCGCGCGGCTTTTCCTGGTGCACCATGCGACCTTTTGTATCAATTCCGTCTGCCATATGTTTGGAAAGGCGACTTACGACATTTATTCCTCGGCCAAAGACCATTGGCTTGTGGCGTTTATCACGAACGGGGAGGGGTATCACAATTTCCATCACCGTTTTCCGGGAGACTACCGCAATGGCGTGCGCTGGTACCAGTGGGACCCGAGCAAATGGCTGATCGTGCTTCTTGCAAAGGCGGGCCTTGTGTGGGATTTAAAACGCGTGTCGGGGTTCCGCATTCTGGCGGCAAGGCTGTCGGCCGAGAGGCAAAGGACGGAGGACCGGTTGAATAACATGGCCCTGCCGAATCTTGCCCTGTTTCGGGCAAAATTGAAATCCCATTACGAGACGGCGGTGGAAACTTTGAGCGAATGGGAAAATTGCGCCAAGGCCTATAAGCAGACGGTGGTTCGCCCGCGGCTCGAACGCTATCTCGAGAACAGACGGGAAGCGGCCTTTAAAAGGATGGAGGCAAGACGCCGGTTCCGGGAAAGTTTCCATCAGTGGAAATCCTTGCTGAAAACCTGCAGCTAACCCTAAACAGGACGAGCATGAGAACTCACCATTCGGAACGTCACCGCACTCAGCGCGTGGGATGGCTGCGCGCGGCGGTTCTCGGGGCCAATGATGGCATTGTGTCGACCGCAAGCCTGATCGCGGGAGTGGCGTCGGCCCATGCCGCGCGCGGGGATGTCCTGATCTCCGGCATTGCCGGCCTTGTCGCCGGGGCCATGTCCATGGCGGCCGGAGAATATGTGTCCGTGAGTTCACAGGCCGACACGGAAAAGGCCGACTTGACCCGCGAAAAGCGGGAGCTGGAAACGGACGCGGAGTACGAGAAAAAAGAACTCGCGGGCATCTACGAAGAGCGCGGCCTTACTCCGGAATTGGCGGGGCAGGTGGCGGAGCAGTTAATGCAGCACGACGCGCTCGGCGCCCACGCGCGCGACGAGCTGGGGATCACCGAGGGATTTGCCGCGCGTCCGGTCCAGGCCGCGTTTTCCTCCGCCGGGGCTTTTTCTTTCGGCGCGGCCCTTCCGATTCTGGTGGCTTTGGGAGCTCCTGAGTCCAGGATTGTTCCCGCGGTTACCGGGACGGCGCTTGTGTGTCTTGCCTTGATGGGCGCGCTGGCGGCGCGGGCAGGCGGGGCCCCGGTCTGGAAAAGCGTAACGCGCGTCGTTTTTTGGGGCGCCCTGGCCATGGGACTGACAGCGGCCGTCGGAGCGTTCTTCGGAACCGTCGGGGCTTAGAACTGCCGAATTACAAGTTGAGCGTAAGGGGAAAGCAAGCTAAACTAGGCGCTCATCTGGGGCGCGTCACGCCGGCCGCTTTTATCAAAACAAAGGAAATGATATGAAAAGAGAATTTGCCGTACTCGCATGCATCCTTGCCTTCTCGGGTTGTGCCAGTGCCGGGAAAACCAAAGCGTGGCAGGAGGATGGGCTTTATTATTCCGTTTATGCTTCCGAAGGTAAAAAAAGCGAGAAGCGCCAGGAAATTTTAAAGCAGCATTCGGAGTGGCCGGAGGATGTGCGGCAGAACGTGCAAAAGGGAATTGTGACGGCGGGAATGACCGAAGACCAGGCGCTCTCCGCTTACGGCAAACCGCTCGAAATTCTGGAAAGCAAAGAAGGGCAGAGCCCGAGCGAAGCGAATGCCGATGAATCGAAGGCCGAGCCGAAAGAACATGCGCTCTGGCTTTATCCCGAGACTTACCTGGTTTTGGACGACGGTGTGGTGGAAAACGTCGAAGACGTCATGAAGATCGAAGTGAAGCATTCCCTGATCGATAAAATCCGCAATTGGTTCCACTGATCCGCTTGCTTTAAGAGGAGACAGGCCCCTTAGAGTGAGGCGTCTTGGGGCGGGGTTAGAAGACCGGAGCCGTGATCATCCTTCTTCCTGATTCAATTGACGGGAGGAAGGATTTTTTATTGTCGAGGACTGAAACGAATCTGTTTTCATGGATTCGATGCGAAGGAGAAAGACATGACGACTCAAACTCATAAAGTGAATCTTGTGACGTGCCTCTGGTTCGACAAGAATGCCGAGGAGGCGGCGAAGTTCTATGCCGCGACTTTTCCGAACAGCCGCGTCACCGCGGTGCATAAGTCGCCGGCCGACTATCCCAATGGAAAGGCCGGCGATGTTTTGACCGTTGAGTTCACGGTGCTCGGCCAGCCTTTTATCGGGCTGAACGGCGGCCCCGGAATGCCCTTCTCGGATGCGGTTTCGTTTCAGGTGTTCACCGAAACGCAGGAAGAAACCGACCGCTATTGGAATGCGATCGTGAAAAACGGCGGACAAGAGAGCGCCTGCAGCTGGTGCAAGGATAAATTCGGCCTGAGCTGGCAGATCGTGCCGCGGGCGCTGATGGAGGGGATCTGCGATCCCAATACCGCCTCCGCGAAGCGCGTGATGGAGGCGATGATGGAGATGACCAAGATCGATATCGCCAAGATCGAGACCGCCCGGCGCGGATAAGTTCCGATTAGAGCGGAGACAGATTGCGAGTCAGCGTTTTAATTTGTACTCATAACCGGGCAGAGATGCTTCGTGATGCCCTGAACGGGCTTTTCGGCCAGGTCCTTCGCGCGCCGCTCGCGGCGGAAATCCTTGTCGTCGACAACAACTGCACGGACTCGACTCCCGCCCTCATTGACGAGCTTTCCTCGAATTCTCCCTGGCCGCTCCGCCGCATTGTCGAAAAAAAACAGGGCGTGAGTTACGCCAGGAATTCCGGCATCCGCGAAGCGCGGGGCGAACTCGTAGCGTTTCTCGATGACGATATCCTCCCGGAAAAAGATTGGCTGCAGGGGATGGTGGACGTTTTCGACGGCTTCCAGGCGGATGCCGCGGGCGGTCGCATCTCGCCACTTTTTCTCCAAGAACCTCCGGCCTGGTTCAAAGACCCGCGCATGGACGGGGATCTCGACGGAGTGCTGGGACGCCTGGCCCTCTCTCCCGAGGCGTTTGTCACGGAAAAACCGAGGTACGATATGTTTTACGGCGCCAACATGGCCTTCAGGAAAAGCGTTTTCGACGAAGTCGGATATTTCCGGGAAGATCTGGGAATCGTGGCGGGAAAGCGCGGCCTGTCCGAAGAAACGGAAATGCTTCGAAGGCTGTTGAAGCATGGGAAGAGAATTGCGTATACGCCGCATGCCCATGTCTGGCACAAAATAACGCCCCGGATGATGACGGAGGCGTACGTGCGGAAGTGGAAATATAATAAAGGCGTATCCGTGGCCATCGCCGCAGGGGCGCGGGGGCTGCCGCCCGCGTGGCTTTTGAAGGAATGTCTTGGAAATGCGGCGGCGTCGTTCTTCAAACGCCTGGGCGGCGATCTTGTCGAGGCGCGAAAGCGCGAATATCAGTT
>DATJFP010000043.1 GCA_035495615.1 Verrucomicrobiia bacterium
CTCGTCAGCCGGAGGCACGATGCCTTTGCCGTCACCATCCGCCTCCAGGTAAGGCTCCTCGGTCGGATAAAGGCCGTTGGTCCGGTACCACTCCATCACCTTTTGATGGGTCCGCAGAAAAACATCGGCGAGAGAGACCTCCGCGCTTTCCCCTTCCGCGGCCGTCGAAGACGCGGTCAAAAGCTCGGCGGGAAAAAACTTCAGGAACATGACCGGCAGCGCGTTGTGCTTCCGCAGCCCGTTGCCCGCGAGAATCACGCGCCCGGGGCGGCTGAACTTCTTCATCCACGCCTCGCCCTGCGGCGTGGCCAGCACCACGATCATCTGCTTCGTCTTGATGCCGTCGAGCCAGGAGATCAGGGTCTTGAAATCCACGTCCCGGCCCGGCAGGTGAAGCTTCGCGTTTTCATCATGCCCGTTCGCATGGCCCGCGATAAAGACCACCACCTGTTCGCGTTCGCTTTTGCCGGCCTGGCCCTCGAAAAAGCTTTCCAGGTTTTCGCGCGTGGCCATGAGTTCATTGCCGTTTTCGCCGACGCTGCCCTGCTCGTTGAAGACCACGATCGAATCTTCGCCGTAGCCGTTTTCCCGCAGCATGTTGTGCAGCGCGCGCGACGAACCCAGGAAAGATTTTTTATAATCGTAACCGCCGGAGAGACCCGTGATCAGGACAGCAAGCTTGGGATTTTCGGAAGGGGCTGCGAGGGCCTGGTTTTTCAATACCGGAAAGACCGCCGGGAAACTAAAAAACGCGAACGCCGCGAGACGCCAAATTCTCTTCGACATGACTGCGAATCAGCCGGCCAAATGCCGGTGACTTCCTTTCTGGAACCGCTTAGCGGCCTTTTCGGACCGCTTGTGTCACTAGGGATGGGCCCATTTTAACCGATACGGAAGATTAAAACCTTTTTAATCTTGTAGGGATAACCCTTTTTTTACACAGCAATTACAGAAAATTTTATATCTTTAACAATCAAACCATATCAAGCGCCATCATAGCCCCCCGAGAGACGCGGGGAATGAAAAAGAAAACGGCTGTTTCCCCGGCAAAAAGACCCGTTTTTTTGCCCGGTTTAGGCCGCGGATTTGACGAGGTTCTGGATGGCGCGGGTGTTCGCGATGTCGTTGAAGAAGTTGACGAGGAAATTGAAGGCGCGCTCGCTCATGACGCGAGGATCGTGCCCCGTGGATTTTTCGAGGAAGCCTTTCAGGTACGGCGAAGCCAGGACTTTGAGCGACATCTCCAGGAATCCGCTGCCGCCGCCGAGGGCTTCGCTTCGCGCGAACCACTCCTGCGCGAAAAACGAACGTTCGCTCAAATCGCCCTGGACCTTCGGCACCACGAGCTGCACGCCCTGCTTGAAAACGCCGTAGTACCCGTTTCCGAACTGGATGCGGCTGAGCGGCGAAAGATCCAGGCGCCCGTCCGCGTAAGGCCGCAGGAAAATCGAGGCCGCTCCGAGGCGCGAAGCAAAGGCGCGCGCCGTTGCCGCGTGCGGGCCGTTTTTGTCGAAAGGAATGCTGACCGTGATCCCGCGCGAGACGAGTTCTTCGAACGCGCGCTGCGTTTCCGCGAAGCCCGGCTCCGAAGGAAGCGGCAGAAACGCGGCGTCGAAAACAAACGGCGGCGCGTTCTGGAAACTCCTGGGATCGAAAAGAAGCTGTTCCGGAGACCGCGGGTATGGGTCCTGCGCGAGCTCCCGGAACGCGGCATTCCAAACCTCGACCGGAATTTTTCCCGCCTTGAGGAACATCGCCCGTGCGGCCGGCGAGAGCCTGGTGGATTCCAGTGCCTGGATCCCCGCTTCTTCCAAACCCAGAAATTCCCGGGCCACGGCGGCGCGCAAAAGCCCGGCAAGATAAGGCACGTCCACCCACGCGGCCGTGTCCGGCCCCAAGGATTCGCGGATCGTGTTCTCCAGGTCCAGCGAATAAATGCCCGAAACGATTTCGCGCACGCTTTCCACCGCCGAAAAACGGGCCGTGAGGCTGCGGTTGAAATCCGTCCACGCGCTTTCGATGCCGCGCAGTTCCTGGCGCGCATCCTCGCGCAGCGAATCCGCCGCATGCGCCGCATCGGCCGTGTAGCGCTCCGCAATCACGCCCGGTTCGGGCAAAAGCTTGGTGATATCCGGCCCGGCCGCAGCGGCCTCAGGCAGCGAAGATGCCGTGGGGACTTCAGGCTTGCTTCTCAATTCCGTTTTGGGCGCGAGATTCTCATGGCCGTTCTTTGCCGGGGCTTGGATGGCCGGAGCCGGTTCCTGCGCGGTTCTCAGCTCCGGATGCAGCTTCGACTCGATCAGCTGCGGCGCTTCGAGAGGCTGCCAGGACTGGAACAGCCGGTTCATCCATCCTTCCCACATGCCGTTCCAGGTCCGCGGCTTGCTCGCGATGAGGGCGTGCACGACGATGTCCCGGCCGTGGCGTTCGTAATCCTGGCGCAGCGGCGTGCTTTCGGGAAAATCTCCGGGCCGAATGTTGATCAGGCGGTCGTTTTTTAAGCCCGCCCGCTTCAGCTCACGCTGGATCGTGCGGACCGGATACCGGATGAATTCCGTGCCCGTCTTCACGTTTTCTTCGCCTTTGGGCACGGGATACGTCGTGATGACGACAATGCCGCCCGGCCTCAGGACGCGCATCAATTTCGGGAACAGTTTCTGCATTTCGAAATAGCCGATGGCTTCTCCGATGTAAATCACGTCGCGGCTTTCCGCGGGCAGACGGTCCAGCAATTCATTCGCGTCGCCGCGCTGAAGCGGGATGTGCACGCCCTGCGCCGACGCGTTTTCATTCAATTTGTCCGCGAGCGCATCCGTCAGCTCCATGCCGTCCACGCGGAAGATGCCGTGTTTGTGCAGCGCGATTTCCGCGGCGCCTTCGCCCGGCCCGATGGAAAGCATTTCCGGCACGGCGGGTCCTGGAAAATACAGGTTCCGCAGCGCGGTGAATTCTTCCGCGATGCGCTGCAGGTACTCGCGGTATTTGGTGAGCGAGATGCGCACTTTGCGCGTTTCGGTTTCCGAGACCCTGACTCTTCCTCCCGGATTCGTCGCGGCCTTCGTATGAAAATCGCGGATCGCTTCCACATCGGGCACCGGGGTTTTTTGTTCGCCGCGATCGGCGTCCGAGGCTTCGGCCCTCAGCTCGGCCCGGCTTGCGGCGAGCGCGTTCTCGAGAATGCTCCGCAGGAAAACCTCTCTTTCGGGCGCGGCGGAACCTGCAAGCGCCTTGATTTCACTCAGGCGGCCTTGGGCTTCGATCAGGGCTTGATGCAGAACGCGGCTCCATGCGATCGTTTCGCCCGCGTGGTCCCTCAAAAATGCCGCGATCACGCGGCGCGCGAGGCCATGGCCTTCCAGAGGATTGGACAGGTCGCCGGTTTTTTCGTGCTCTTTGTGCACCTCTGTCCCGGCAAAATCGTGAAATTCGTCGAATTCCCCGATCGTTTTGCCGAGAATTTCTCCGGCCGAATATGTTCCCAGATCCGCGAGCAGTTCATGAACGGCGTCGTCAACACTCAGATAGTCGCTGGAAGAACCCAGCCCGATACGCCGGCTGACCGCGGGATGGACGGACTCATGGCCAAAGATAAGAAAGAGGAACGCGCGGGACCGCGATTCCAGCATGGCGCGTGAAGTCTGGAAATCCGAATAGGCCTGCTGCGCCCATCCTTTTTCGATAATGCCCGCGACGGCCACCGCGTTTCTAAAAAGAAGGCGCAGGGTCGGCTCCTCATAAATGGCAAGGCCCTGGCGGGCGAAATGCACTTGCATCGACAAGGTCAGGGCCACGGCATCGGCGCGCACGGCAAAGACAAGAGGCACCTGGCTTTCATGCGCCCGCACCGCGGCGGTTTTCTTGGAGGCCGTGATTTCCCCGCGCGCCCGCTCCGCAAGCGCACCGAATCTTTCCTCGAACTTGGCGGAATCGAGCATGCCCGCGGCCGCCAGATAGCCCAGGGCAAGGAGCCGCACTTGCGTGGGCGCGTCCGTGTCGTCGGCGGCCTGATTAAAAAAAGGCTCGTCTTCTTTTCTGGAATTGCGCCCCAGGACATGCAGGAGAAACAGTTTTTCGGAAACCGTCTCCGCTTTTTTGAAAAGCCCGGCAATGCCGTCGTTGATGATCCTGACGACGGGGCCTTTGCTCAAAGGGCCGTCCAGGAGGTCCTGATGGGTGTGATTGATGAACCGGCTGATCGTGGCCGCATCCCATTTCGAAATTTCTTCCAAGAGCCCCAGAACCTTGTTTTCTCCCTGGTCTTCCAGCGCATGCGTTAAAACGGATTGGGCAATCAGCATCACCATCACATCGGAGCGGGAAGAAGTGGAAGGCTCGGCAATGACCAATTGGCGCAGGCGCTCAGCCGTATTTTCTTTCCCGGCCAGGACCCAGCCTTCGGCGCCCACCACAAAACGGCCGTACGTCTCGCGATCCGCGGCCGCGGCATGGAAAAGGCTGACGAGTACTTCGTCTTCGACTGCTGCCTGATCCCATTTAGAAATCGTCGCGCGCGCGCGCATGCTCACGGCATTTTTCTGTTCACGCAGCCGCGAAAGCTCGTCGCCGAATTGCGAGGCTTCGGTATCGAGCCTTTTGATTTCTTCGATGAGGGGTGTGCCCTTGTCCGCGGGATAGCCCGCGTCCACGGCCTGGCGAAGGGCTTTGTCCGTCGCTTCCCACGCGCGGTAAACGTCATCTTCTGTTTTGAAGGCCTGATCCAGCTCCTGGAAATAAGCTTTTTGGGCCGCGTTGATTTCCGCCGTCAGACGCTGCACCTCCGAGCGATAAGCCTCCAGGGCCGCGGCATGCGCGGGCGCATCCGATTGGACAAGAAGATGGATGCGGAACGCCTCCTGATAACGCTGCACCGCGGCTTCGGCCTGATCGAAGAGCCCATCGAACGATGCTTTCCGCGACGCCAGCGATTCCCGGTAACGCAAATACTGCGTCTGGGCTTCCCGGTACGCGGCCACGAGCGCTTCGGGCTCCTGCGCGCGCAATTCCGCTTTCGGCGGCTCGCCGCGTTTGCGGTTGATCACAAGTCCGTACTGGTCGATCTCGATGGGCTGCACGACGATCGGTTCCGCGGTTTCGAGCGGGGCGGGCGCCGCGGCTCCGGAATCGAGCGTCAATTCGTGTTCGCCTTCCGCGGGGCCTGTCGTGAGCTCGTACGCGCCTTCGTCCGGCGACGTCGTCAAATCGTACTGGCCGTGGTCTTCTTCAGCGGGAGGTTCTGTCGTAAGCTCGTAAGCCCCTTGGTCGTCCACGGCGGGAGGTTCTGTTGTCAGTTCGTACGGCCCTTGATCGTCCGCCGCAGGTCCTGTTGTCAGCTCGTAAGCTCCCTGGTCGTCGGCCGCAGGTCCCGTCGTCAGTTCGTAAGCGCCTTGATCCGCCGGGGCTTTGCCGGGAACCTGCGTCTTGTCTCCCACAGGCGATTGCGTCAGTCCCGCGCCCGGAACCGCCGTCTTACTTGCATCCGGCGCAACGGTCTTGGACGCGCCGGGAACCTGGGTCTTTCCGGTATCTTCCGGTTCTTCCGGCTGCTCCTGAGGATATCCTTCATACTCGAATTTCAACCCGCGCAGCAGGAACTCGATTTTTCCCTTCACGCTCGCTTTCTGGAAATAATTTTCTTCGGCCAGATCCCAGCCTTTCTCGGAGGAAGTGCCTTCGAGGCGCCGGAGCTGATAAAGGAATTGCTGCTGCTCGTCCTTGGATAACTGATCGAAAATACTTTGAGGCGTGTAAACAAGCTGCCCGCGCCGAAGCCAGACCACAGCTTTTCCCAATTCCACAAGATAACGCGCCACGGGCCGGATGATTTTCATTCTTTCCTCACGCTGCGTGACGTGCGACAGGGCATTGCGGACGTACAGCGTCTGCTCCTCGATCGCCGCGATCAGCCCCTGAGCCGCGGCCCTCTTCGCGTCTCCTTTGTCGTCCCCGATGCTCTGAAGCCAGAAAACCGAGATCTGCTGCCGGTGTTGTTTCACTTGCTCCTGAACCGCCGGCCCCTGCGTTTTTTCGGCTTCCAGCAGCTGGTCGATGTAATCCATCATCGGTGTCAGACGCGCCATGATCTGCGCATGCTTTTCCGCGAAAGCGCGCGACCCCGCCAGCCAGCGCGGAAGTTCGGGCCTTTGGATCGCCACCATGTTCTTCGGCGTGCCTGCAGCCTTCGGCTTTTCGGCAGGATCCTTCAGGGCTTCGGCCGCCATGCGTTCGATTTCCGCTTCACTCGGAGCGGCGGGGACGGGCTCCGCCTTGGGCAGGGCCGGGGGCTGGACAGCCGGCTTCGGTTTTTCCGGCACGGGATCAGGAATACTTTTCAAAATATCAAACGCGGCGTCTTCGTCGCTTGGGTCTCCCGGTTCGGCCCTCAATTCATTTCGCAGCGCCTTCTCACCCGCCATCTGCCGTTTGATTTCGTCGGCAATCGCCGTGAAGGCGCCTTTCTCCCGCAGCTCCGCTTTCACGCCTTCCGGCAGGCTTTCCGCCGCGCGGCCGACGAGCTCGGTAAAACTTTGTTCCGCCGCGGCGCGTCCCACCGCAATCTCGCCCTGCGTCTCAGCCACCTGCATTTGCCGCACCACCGGACCCGCGGCGCGCTCCACCGCCATCCGCGCGTCCGCAGAAATCGCCTGCCCCGAGGCAAAGTCTCCGGCGATCGACTGATACGTCCCCGGCGCGGCCGGCGGCAGGACGAATTCCGGCGCGGCATCGATCTGCAGGGCCTGTTCCGGCAGCCGGTCTGTCGTCACGTAAGTCACGAATCCTTTGAAGTCCACGCTCGGGTCTGTCGCCGCGACCACGACGGTCTGCAGGGCCGAAGGCTGTCCGCCGCAGACTTTTTCCAGGGCCTGGGCCGCGGCCTGCGGCGTCATCTGCCCCTTCCCGGCAAGCGCGGTAAAAGTTTTGTTCAACACGGAAAATTTCTTTTCGAATTCGTCCCGGATTTTATCCAGCGATTCCTTTTGATACCGCGCGAGCTCTTTGCCGAGCGCCGCCAAAAGCGAGTCCCGGTTTTCCCCGCCGTCCAACTGACTTTCAAATTTTTTCGCATACACTTCCGCCAGCCTGTCGACGTACGCGGTATACCGGCCCGCTTCGGCCGTCCGCCCTTCCCGCGCCAGCGTGCGGATCACTTCGTCTCTCCAGATTTTCACGTCGCGCTTGAAGTCCGGCTTTTCCAGCGGCGCCACCAGCTCCGAAGACGCGTGCTTCATGAACGCGTCGTAAAGCGTCGTCTTGATCAGCGCCTTGTACGAAAGCCCGCCCTTCATCAGCTCTCCGTAATGCTCGTGCCCCTGGATCGAATCGATCTTGGGCGTGACCGTGACATAAGAAATCCCGGCATTTTTCAGCGCCTCTTCGAACCCGTCCGCGTGAAAGCCGCCGGCCAGCACGATCGCGGACTTTGATTTTTTTTCGCGCATGAGGCGCTGCAGGTTCTGATGAAAAGCCGAATCCCTGCGCATGGCCAGCCTGTAAAATTCCAGGGCCGGATAAATTTCCGCGCGGTCGTCCCCGAGCAGCTTCAGGTATTCTTCCGGCTCCTTCTGGTAATCGTTCAGCTGCCTGCGCACCAGCTCCATGCGCGCCAGGTCTTTCATCACGCGCAGGCGCGCGTATTGCTTCAACAGCTCCTGCTGTTCCTGCCCCGGGGCCAGGGACGACTCCACGGTCCCGAGAAAGGCCTCCAGCTCGTCGAAGAGCCGCGTGCCGCGGATCATCGAAAGCGTTTCCGCGCGGCCCGCGAGCCTTTTCATGGCGGGCGTCAGGCGCGGCTTGAGCCCCAGCTTCTGACCGTTTTCCAGCAGCACGTTGAGAAATGCGCCCGCATCGAGCGCGCCTGTCAGGTAATCCTGAAATTTCGCCTGAAGGGCAAGCTGGTCGGGTTTGGGCAATTTTTCCGCGTGCCTGGCCAGGAAAGCGCGCGCCATCTGCTTGATCGCGGCGTCGAGGCTTCCGCTGGTAAGGTCTTCCCCCGAAGAAAGCGATTCCATCAAAGCCGCGAGCTGCGGATAAAAGGGGCGGACGGCTTCGTGCATGGCGCCGGCGCCGAATCCCAGCGGCGCAGGGTCCAGCCCGTTCAGGAATGACAAGAGTTCGAGGAGATCTTTTTTCTCGTCGTAAAAAGCGCTTTGGCGTTCGAAGAAAGCGTTCAGCTCCGGCGTAAAAGCCGTTTTCCTTCGCGCGTCAAACTCCTTCTCCGCGGCCGCGAGCCTTTCCAGGATCTTTTTCTCGTTTTGTTCCGCGCGCAGGTACGCAAAATAATTATCTTCGTAGAGCGGCCAGTCTTCGATCCCGTAATATTCCATGCCGTCCGGATTCAGCACCGCGGCCAATTGCGCGCCCGTTAATTCGCCGCGGTCGAGATATTTCTTCATGGCCTGCTCTTTGACGAACGCGTCGGGAAACGAGCGCAGGAGCGTGACGTCGATCTTTCCCTTCGCGCCTTCGAGCGCGGCAAGCCGGATGCCGTAATTTTTCTGAAAATATCCGATCAGTTTGCGGATGTGCTCCTGCGCGCTGTTGACCGCATGCGCGTCCTGGATGAAAACGACGAAAGGCCCGGGCTTGTCCTGAAGGTACTGGCTCTGGATGCTTCCGAGTTCCGCGGGCAGCGTGATGGGAGAAGAAGACGAAATAAAAACCGGAGCCGGTTCCGCGATGTCCGCGCTCGCCGCCGGCGGCTGGAAAAAACCCGCGGGGAACAGGATCAAAAGCGTCAAAGCCGTGAGATGTCGTGTTCGGTTGCGCATAGTCTCCCGATTTTACGGACGGTGCTGCCGTCCGGATAAAAGACGAAGCGAGTCCTTGGACTCCCGAATCCAAAGTTCGCCCCTTTTAGACACTATCCGTAACAAGGATAACAGGTTAGAGCGATCATTGCCCAGGGCTGGGCGCTTTCGGAAAGAAATTTTTTACCTCAGGAAGAATAAGGACTTAGGAGGGTTTGGACCCTTAAAATAAGTTTTTTACCCCTCACCCTTCCCTCTCCCCCGTGGGGAGAGGATAAAGGAGAGGGGGCTTTTTTTGAGGCCCCATCCAGGCGGCGGACCAAAATCTTTGCCGTCGCTCCGAGCAAGAAAATACGCCTCGGCATAAATCACTTCCTTGCCCAGCGTGTAGGAACGGTAACGGTTCAGCGCGCAAATTTTGTTCAGATAATCGTTCTGCGCGAGCTGGGTTTTGTAGCAGCCCACCGCATTTTGCTTCATGGTCATTTCCGCGGTGATGTCCACCAGCCGGTTGACGCGCGCGAGCGGCGCGCTCACTTCGTAAAACGCGAGCCAAAGCGGCGGCTTCATTCCGCGCGCGGCGGCAAGCCCGGCTTCCGACACCGCGCAATGGTCCGGATGCAATTCCCCCGCGTGCGGCAGATAGACAAGCGTGGGCCCCGCGCTTTCAAACACGGCCCGGAACTTCTTTTTATAAAGCGCGGCGTCATGCGCCCGCTCTTTCAATCCCAAAAATTCCACGTCTTTCACGCCGAGCTTTGCCGCGGCCTCGAGGCATTCCCGCTTGCGTTCTTCCGGCTGCGCGGGATCGTCTGTCACGATCACGATCTTGACCGCGTCCCCGCCGCGGACGTGCTGGAGGATGCTGCCGCCCGGCCCGAGCGCCTCGTCGTCCGCGTGCGGCGCCAGCACCACGACGCTGTGGCGGCCCAGGGGTTCGGGGCGGTAAGGAATTTTTTCCGGCTCCTGCATCATGTGGGCTTCATCACGATCCGCGGCGGCGCCGGCAGCGAAAACCATTTCCGGATCCAGGAAGGATTGAGCGACGAAAGCGCGAACGAGGCCGTGATGTGGATGTAGCCCCACAGGATGATCTGGGAATCCTGGAGGGATTTGGAAATTTTGAGCGTCATCAAAAAGAAAAGCAGCGTGACCGCCGCCGTTTCCGCCGCGTAACGCGTCAGCGCTTTCGCGTGCTTCGTCTTGGCCATCTTCATCGCGGGAATAAAATTCCAGAAAACGAAATGATACAGGACGAGCGGCCTAAAAACACGGCGGCCCTGGAACACGTGAAGCTGGCTCAGCAAAATCAGAGGAACGGCCAGCCCCACGATATCGAAGAGAAGCTGGTCCCGGAATTCGCCGGGCGCCATGGCGGGCCGCAGCTTCCACAGGCAGACGAGCGACGCCGCGAAAGAAACAAGCAGCGCCGCAATCATCGCGGGCAGCGGCAGCCACCGGAACGACGGGTCCTGATGCAGCAGGATCGCATAGCCCGCCAGATTAAAAACAAACCGGGAAGCCAGGAGCGGCTTCATGTTCGCGGGGCGCGGCTCTCTCGGAAAGAGATAACTGTCGCTGAGCGCGTGATGGACGCCGAAATACAGCGCGATGCTCGGGCAGTTGTAGTAAGTGACGGCCGCTCCGGCAGCCGCCAGGAACGCCGCCGCGATCGTGGAGACCTGCCGCGAAAGCACGTGCCCCATCTGCTTCTGCGAATACCAGAGCGCGAGCGCGTAATGCGCGAATCCCACGCTCACGAAAACGCGGTCAAACTCACCCGGGACGATTTTTTTCAGCACCACCACGAAGATCACGCTCACAAGACGAAGCGACGCATGAAGCGGTATCGGGCCGTACGTTTTCGCCATGGCTCAGACCACCGTTTCGTTCACGAGCTGCAGCCGGCGGCCCGCGAAAATCTTCTGGACCCACCGCGGATTCAAAGACGAAACTCCAAACGACAGGATCACGTGCGCGTACCCCGTTGAAATGACCGCATATTCAAGGGCATGGGTCGAGAGTTTCCAAGGCGTGTCCCACAAGGGCGTGAACGCGAAACACGCCAGGCTCACCGCCGCCGTGGCCAAAAGGTATCCCGCCGCGTTTCCTGTCCCCTTCTTTGCCAGTCCCGGAAGCGGCAGAAAAAGCCAGATAGCCACATGATAGAAAAGCAATTGCCGGTAAGTGAAGCCGCCCACGGCAAGAGATACAATTACAGCCGCGAGAAGCGCCAGCTCGAAGAAGACCTGCTCCCGGAGCCCGGCCGCGGCAAAAGAGCGGCGCTCCACAAAAAGAAAATAATAAAAAACAGCGCAGGCCGCGGCAAAACCCGCCAGCATCAACGGCTGGGAAAATTGCCTCATCACCGGCTCCCGCGCCAGCATGATGCAGTAAGCAAACGCGTTCATCAGCAGACGGCCGCCCATGAGCGCGCGCCGTCCGCGGAGGCGGTCGTCGGAAACCACGTAGGATTCCGTCAGCGTGTGATGGACACCGAAAAACAAAACCATGTTCGGCCACTGATAATAAATCGCGGGCACCGTCAAAAACAGGAGCCCCAGGCCCGGCAGCCGTGTTTCCGGCACCAAGGCAACCCTCTTGATCTGCTTCCACGAATAAAAAAGGGCGAGCAGGTAATGGCCCATGGCCATGGCAAAAAAAACGCTGTCAAAATCTCCGGAGGAAAGCGACAGGAAACAGCCCGCGACGAGGGCGGCGGCAATCAGGCGGCAGAAGACTTTATACGGCATCGCGCTGCCTTTCCCGGTAGGGAAAAAATCTTTTCAGATTATTGAGAGGCGATTCAAACAAATGCCATGAAAGCGACGCCAGTATAACAGTTAACCCCAGGCGCAGCAAAATCACCGGCACGCTTTCCAGAGCCGGTACGCGCTCCGTCAGCCACGCCGCGAGGTCCCAGGTCGACAGGTGATAAAGGTAAAGACCGTACCCGATCTTGCCTAAATAATAGAACGGGCCCCAGGCCAGGATCCGGGAAAGAAGAAACCGGTCGTCATTCCACAGCGTCAGCACGATGACCGTAAAGGCCAGCAGATATAAAGAATGAACCCGCTGCACCCGGAACTGGAGCGCCCAGAGTTTCGTGTTGCCTCTGCCCCAAAACACGATGAGAGCGAGGATGAGCGCCGCGGCCATGGCCATCCAGGCCCAGGAGGAAATGCGCGTCTCCCGCATCTTGTTCCTGGCGCAGGCCGCCGCCCCGCCCCAAAGCAGCGCTTCCCCGCATACCGGCAAAAGCGTGCCGTAATAGGCGTACGGCATAAAAATCCGGAACCAGAACCGCAGCAGGCACGAAGCGGCGATCAGAAGCGCAAACCACCGCAGCCGGCTGCGGGACGGGATCAAAAAAAACAGCGCCGGATAAATAAGATAAAACTGCTCCTCGACACAAAGCGTCCACAAATGGATGTTCACCTGCTGCCAATTTTTCAAGAGCGCGTCCAGGCCGCCGTGCAGGCTCAGCAGGAAGATTTTCATGTTGAACGTGTAGGAAAAATACCAGGCCGGATCCTGCAGCCTTCCCAGCAGCAAAAGCACGGTGATGAAAAGATAATACGCGGGAAAGATGCGCAGGGAACGGCGCGCATAAAACGAAACCAGGAAATGCCGGCGCGGCACATGCTCGTATTCGAGGAGGATGTGCGTGATCAAAAACCCGCTCAGCACGAAAAAAAGCGGCACCGCGTAAGTCAGGAACCAGATTCTCTTGAGGTTTTTGATGTAGTAGTGGCAGATAAAAATGGACAGGAATGCGAAGAAACGCAGCCCATCCATCTGTCTTTTGCGTGACGCGGTCTGGGAACCCATTAGAAGAGGTCGGAATCTCCCATGGTGTAATAAAAATGGCGGTCGATCCAGGCTTCCGCCGGCTGCCCGGGAAAAACTTCAGGCCTTAAAATAATAAGAGAAATGAAAAGCGGCACCTGCAAAGGGACGGGCTCGAAGCCCGCGCGCGCGAGATGAGGATAAACCGGAGAATGCGCGCTGTGCCACATCTCCACGAACCGGCATTTCCCGAACCAGCGGGCCAGAATCCCGTCGATCATGCGCGGCAGATCTTCCACAAGCGCAAGAGGCGCCAGAAAATCCACAACCCGCGCCGTATCCCCTTCCACGGAGAAAACCAAAAACCCTTCGTCTCCTCCCGCTTCCACCGTAAAACAAAAATATTTTCTTACCGTCGAATCCGCATAGCGCCAGTTGAGATAATCCGCCTTGCGCCTGATAAAGCACGGATATTCCCCGCGGCAGCGCTCGTCGATGGAAGACACCGACTCGGGGAAACGGTCCCACAGCCTGCAGTTGAAAAAAAGCCGCTTCGGAAACCAGCTTTTCCCGATCTTTTTCCTCAGCGCCCGCACCGGAAGGCGGCAATGATGGCGCTTGGCCTGCTGGGCCGTAAAACCGTACATGAAGCTGCACCCCATCTCCCGCACGGTCTCGATGTAATGGCAGTAAGTCCGGTCGAACGTCCCCTCATCGCGATGCGTGGGCGCGGTCATCACATCGCACACCTGCGAGCTTGCAATGTCCTTCCCCTCGACGGAAAACGTCACGGGATAACCGCCATAATGCGAGACCAGGCTTTCCCCTTCAAAAGCCTGGACCGCAAAAAGCCCGTAAGGCCCCGGCTCATAGCGCCATGCCCACTCCTCTTCCGGGCGTTTCCAATGAAAGCACCGCAAGAAAAGATCCTTGGTCGCCTCAGAAACAGGCTTGTCCATGGTGCGGCAGTAAACCCCGGCAAGAGTTTTCATCGCCGCCATTCTAAACGGGGGCGCTCTGTCCCGCAACCCGAGTTTTCACTCCCTTTCCCGGTCATCGATTCCTATATTTCCTGACACCCTGAGAGGTGCCACAGGGCTAAGCTTCTTATATATAGGAGGTGCGTCATGGAAAAACCCAATCGTAAAAACCCGCAAGAAAGCACGCCTCCCCCCGAAGACAATCAGAATCGGATGGAGGACGAACTCCCCGAAATCGAGGAAGAAACCCAGGAAGTCGATGAAGACCCCCGCCAATACGAAAAAGAAGAACTCATCCGCATGGGGTATACCGAGCAAGGCCTGGACGCGCCGGTGGATCAGGAACCGATTGAAGAGGAAGAAGTGGTGAAGCCTGAGGATGAGGCAAATAACGAAAACAAACGCAATGCAGCATGAAATTCTCACACGGATTTTACAAAGACGTCGCTGAGGGCAGGGGAGAATTTTTTGTGTGCAATGCTTTTTGTCGTTGGATTTGCTGGTCTTGATAGCGGAGCTTTTCCTCGGAGAGACGATACTTTTGGCTTACTTCGCGGGCTTTATGTCTGCCAAACCAGTGACCGCCCAAAATAGCTCCGATCGATCCTATGCTGAAAGGCAGAATGAATCCAAAATAACTTCCGATGTAACTGCCGTAAGCGGGATAAAGAATTTTATAGGCTTCTATCTCGGTCGCATGATCGCCTTTTTCGATGAAATATTTGATGGCGGAAGACGATGCCTCGTCTTCCTGGATGAGATCCATGCCGGGAACAATGCGCATGAGAGCATAGAAGCCCCGGTTGCTTTGGCGGTCAAAATCTCTGGCATGTCCCGCTTCATGTACCACAACCGGCGTTATATCCGAAAAAATATGGATCGTATCATTAAAGGGGTTGTAATAATCGCCGGCCAGGATACGTTCGGTTATGAGCGAAATAGTTGTCGTAAGAAATCCGAATGGAATACGGATAGCCCAATGCATTTTTTTATTTGTAAATAAACGCCTGTATTCATCGACAAAAGCCGCCTTATTGACTCTTACTTTGACGTCTTCCAATTGATAGTAGATCATGTACTGACGCAGATCTTCCAGCGTTTCCTCAGAGACGTTTCGGTTTTGGAGCTTATGGTTCCAGAGAAGGAGTTCGTTAGGCAGGGCAAACAGACGGGCAATGAGATCAAGCGGCAGAATCTTCCACCCTCGCTCGATCACGGGCTCCGTGGGCCTTTCAGCAAAATCCCCGCGGATTGATTCTGCAGAATGTACGGCGGGATTCAAGACCATAGTCAAAGCCAAGGACACTGCCAGCGCGCGGCAACTGATCGGAAATTTCGTCACCGTGTCATCTCTGGCGGGCATGGATGAGTGAGGTCAAACTCTCGAGGTATTTATCCTCCCAATTGGGAGCAAAAATATTAGTCCTGACTTTGGGCTTCGAAACGACTTCAACACGCGCCTTGCCATCAGAAACCGGAGTGACGTAAACACCGACAACTTCCCCGTAACTCATCAGAGAGACTCTCTTCCCGAAAACAATATATTTCGCGTCCAGATTCTCTTCTTTAATGTCCAACCCCATCATGTTACCTGCTTCTTTAGCGGACTCCCAGGCATCCATGAATGCAACATCAAATGTCGCGCTCTTGCCTTTGCCGCGGAAGCCGTGGATGTTATGAGTGGTTGTACAACCGGCGAGGAATGCTATACTAAGGGCACAAAAAAAAAGCCGCACAATGGGGGGATTGCGCATTATTCACTCCTTATGGTTTGATGGATGAACCTATTATCTATTAAAAACCTGTCCGTGCAATACAAAAACTCCCCTCCCATTTTGGACGGCTTCACTCTCGATCTCGCGACGTCCGAAATCCTGGCCATTGTCGGACGGAATGGCACGGGCAAATCCACTCTTATAGGCGTGCTGGCAGGTCTTGTCCCCACCTATACCGGAAGCATTACTTTCTCAGGAAGTCCCTGGGATTTAAAAGCGCTGGAACAGACTGCATTTGTTTTCGACCATTCGCACTTCCCTTCTTTTTTAAAAGCTCGGCAAATTCTCCGGCTCTTCGCATCCGCATTCAAAAATGGCTCGGAAACCAAAATCGACGACTGCTTGAAACTCTGCAGCCTTGATGGGGTCGATAAAAGCTTTCGTCACTTTTCAAAAGGCATGCGCCAATCGCTCGCCATTGCCGTTGCCCTTCTCAAAAGCCCGCGTCTTCTGATCGCAGACGAAGGCTTCTCATCTTTGGATCCAGAAGCAAGGGAAAGGGTTTTCGCTCATCTCAAATCTCTCGTCCGAGACAAAAACGTCTCCGTCCTTTTCACGACTCATTCAGAAGAAGATTGCCGGCAGCTGGCAGATCGTAACCTTCGATTATAGCCCGATATGAAACGTCTTTATCTCCCCCATCTTATCGGTTTATGTTTGATCGCCTCCCTTATCGGTCTTTTCCAGTCCTTTGCCTTTTCTTATGCTTCTCTCAAATTTGATGACCTCAATGATTACTTGTTCCAGAGTTTTTCGGGCACGCTCGATTTCGTTTTCCCATTCCTATTCTTGATGACGGCCCTTTTTTTAATTCCTCGCGACATCGAATCCGGCTTCATCCGCCAGCTTATGGTTGTTCCCGAGTCGCGCTCCCGGCTCTTCGCAAATTATTATGTTGTCATGTATCTCTTGAATCTGCTTTCCTTGACCTGCTACTTAATTGCGGTCATCGTTAGCTATCGCTTTTTTTTCCGGACTGGACCGGCGCACATGTCTTTTGCGGCTTGGACGGGAGCGGTCGTCACGGCAGCTCTTACATTTCTTTTCATCCAGTCTTTTTTTCTTCTTTTTTATCTCGCCACACGGAATTCGTTTCTATCGCTCATCATTTCGGGCGCGGCCTTGTTTTCATTTGAAATCATTGCCGGCTTCTCAGACCTACAGGCATTTCTTCCCACCACCAATGCCGTTTTCTTTGTGGAATGGTTTAATGATTTTTGGAATGGCTTCCGTGACCAAACCACGGCTCTTGTCATGCCTCTAGCGATATTGATTATTTATAACGTCGTTCTCTACGGGATCAACCGATTTCTTTTCCGGCGCCTTAACCTTCTTTATGCGAACAATTAGCCTTTTGGGGGTGGCGATTTTATTCGCGCTTTCGATTGGTCCATCCGCTAAAGCTGAAGAAATCAATGTGGAAGCGCAAGGCTTTGCGATGGGCGGGAATATCCTGCCCAGCCCGGCGCCTCAGATCGACGAACGCCTTAACCGAAGCGATTGGCCCCGGCTTGTACTCCCGCAAGAAACGGCTGGCTATGCCGAATACCCCATCCGACGCGCATTCCTCGATCTTTCCATCCAAGATTGGAACCAGGACGGCCGGCCCGATCTGCTTTATCTTAAAAAAAACAATGGAACTTTCATCATTACGGTTTTCCTCAATAAATCCGGCACATTTGAATTCCTTTCCGATTTTTCATTCTCTTCGACTCCGGATGCCATTGAAATCGCGCCCCTAATCCTGGACTTCGATGGCGATGGGCGCAATGACCTCCTGCTCATAGAAAGGCATCCTTTTACCCGTTTCGTCAGCACCGAAAGACTGCGTTATGCGATCTATTGGGGCTCCGCGGACGGCTTTGCAGATGCACCTCTCGTTCCCAAGGAAAGCGACCTTCCCCCTGCGCCGCGCTATGTCCTCCAAAATAAAAAATCCGGAATCTATGCCTTGGTAACGGCCCAAAATACGCTCTTGCGGCCGACAAAAAAAGCCCTCACCCGGCTCCTTTTGAAGAAATCTGTTCTCTTTAAAATCAATTTCATTTCACTCACGAATAAGAGAGTAAACTCCGTTTGCCGTTACGATTTCAATGGCGGCCTCGAGGAGGAGGATTTTCTCGGGAAAGCCGGCGAATGGCGCCCCGTCACCCTTCCCGAAGTTCATCATTGGGAAAAGCGCGAGAAAGAGAATCCAAAAATCTTTTATGACTGGAACGGAGACGGAACAGTGGACATTATCGAAATTTTCGCGGGCGAAGAACATGTCGTGATAGACGGGCGCACGCAGCGGGAAATGGCCCGGTTCAAGCTCGATCGCAACAACCTGATGACCGGCAATTTCGTCGACCTGAACGGCGACAAGAAAATTGAAGAGGTCGATATAACTCCACGGGAAAATGGCATGGACGTCAAAACAGACGTCACGGTGAGACATACGTTTGACGGAGGAGGGGAAGAAAAATACACCTTCGAAGGGCTTCTCCTTTTTCCGCAATCGTTTGTCGATGTCGATGGCGACGGCGATCTAGATGCGCTCTGCGTCAAGCCGCCCTCGCAAATCCGGGATCTTTTAAAGCAGATGATCGCTTTTGTTTCAAAAAGAAAAAGCCGCGCGGAAATCCTGGTTTATGACCAGGGTCCGCGCGGCTTTTCAAGAAAACCCGATGAGCGAAGAAAGGTTCTGCTAGCGGGTTCTCTTGCCCGCCTCCGTTCCTTCGCCGATCTTCTTTAGCCTTTCGGAATGACGTTCAATTCATTATCGACATAGGCTTTGACCTCGGAACCGCTCATGATCTCCGCTTCTTTTCCCTTCATGAACAAAAAGAGGAAACAAAGAAGAATGCCCAACACTAAACTCAAGGTCTGCTTATCCTGCCCTTCTCGATGCAAAGTTGACCTCAGATAAACCGTCTGTCCGTCCGTAGCCGTGGTGGAAGTCACGGAAATACCTACTCGACCGGGCTCGCCTATAAAGCCACGATCCGACGCGGCAACAACCTCTCCTTCAGCGGGCGTGCCGGCAGCAATCATCACTTTGCCGTCTTCGGTCACATCCCTCAGCACTTCGAGATGCACGAGATCGCCGATGTGTGAAGTCTCACTTGAAACCATCTGCGTGACCCGCATGGCAACCGGGGTCCCTCGCTTGAGCTGAATTCCCGTCTGGGCGTATGCCAGCGGCATGGTTATGTTTGCTGGTACCACCATTAACATGGCAATGGCCATGCCGATCACTTTCTTAGTCATCCTCACACCCTCTGCTTTCTTCGTGATGAACAGTTTGATTTTTAAAATGGTAAAGTAAACCCCGTAAAGACTTCCGCCCCCCGCTGCAAAGCCCGACAAAATGCGGACAGCATGAGGATTTATTTCTTGATTAACCGCCTCCACGAAGACATCAAGAAGAAGCGGTACAAAAGAAACAAAAACCGCCGGCACTACAACCATCACTTTCAGATCGAAAGCATCCTTCTTTAGAAGAGTCCATAAACTGATGGCGGCAAACCCGCCAATAATCCCAAAACAATGGCTGCAAACCCCGTAATTCGAATTATGGTACCAGAGACAATGGCTTGGCATCTGATGGCAGAACGTTCTAAGCAATGCGTAAATATTTGAGGAAACATCGAGCATCTGCGCTTCGGTGTAGGCAGCAAAAAAAGAAAGAGCCAGTACCGAAATCGACACCGTGGCGATCAGAAGAGGAATCCAAAGGAGCCGTTCTTTTTTCATGTCAGTTGGAAGGTAAAATTAGCCGGCATATCTTTGGAATTCAAAGAATGGATGTTTTGAAGCTTAAGGGTCGCACCCTTGAGAGGGCTTTTTTTATTGTACTTGAAAAAGGCTACCGCTTGCGAAGACGCACCCGGGTCCGCAACAAATTGGTGCGATGCCGAAACCCTTCGTAAGTCGGATTGAATGGTCTGATTGACGTCTTTCGTATTAAGGGCGCACATGACCGGCATCACGATGATGGCAGGAGCAAGAATGAGAAATGTCCCGGCGGCAATGGCGGCTCCCGCAAAAAAGCCCCCCACTCCGCGGGACCATACGCTTTTCTTGAAATATTCCTTGTAGAGTTCATCGAAAGGAACGAGCGTCCAAGATTTGCCATCAGCCCCCATCAATTCGATGTCCTGCGCGGAAAGCTCGTAACCTCGCTTCGACCGGTTGTCGATGATGATAAGGATAGGAAGCAGTTTCTTGTCAAGCCGTTGTCCAAAAAAATCCACCTGCGAGGCTTCATCATCAAGAGGCTTGATCCCTACTTTTAAGGCTGGCTCCTCCGAACTTTGAATATAACGGCCTTCATCAGGAAGATAAGTTGGGGCTGGCATTCTATCGTAAGAAGCACATCCGGCCGCGGTCAGGACGAATAGAGGCAGGATCAAATAAGCAGTCAGCGTTTTTTGCACGGGGGTGCAAATCCTTTCAATGTTGTGCTCCCAAAAGGGATATTTAAAAGGTGTTGGATTATAATGCGTCCCCCAACTGAGGCCAAGGGGTTTTTCAGCGGAAAAGCGGGGCCTTATAATGAAACAAGGCTGTGAAATCGTCGATTCATGGAAGGGCTTATCAGGGCCGGACATCGTATATTCTCAGCCCCTATTTCTCCTAAAGCTATTAATCGGTTCCCCAAGTCGTCGGAAGATTCGCCATGCATAAATAGATTGCCCCATATCTCAATGCCGACGAGGTTGTGCACAAGCTGCGGCATGCTGCTGGCTCTATCCTTGATTGACCGACATTCTTTTTCCGACCATTTGAAGGCATTTGCCACAAACCCCTTATCCAGTAGAGGCGCAAGCCGTAACCAAATGTTCATATTAACTGGAAAATGGAGTTTAGGTGCATGAACGATGTCATGCGGCAGCTTTTTTTCCGCCATTTTCTTCACGACCCATTTTCCGGAGCCGTTCCGGTATTTGATAGCGCAGGGCGCATGCAGTCCGAAATCGAGCACATTATTTTCGAGAAACGGCGGCCGGGACTCAATGGAAGCCGCCATGCTGATCCGGTCATTCCGGTGAAGCACAGCCTGTAAATTCGCATACCAGTCATCAAGGCAGCGCGCAATAAAGGCTCTTTCCTCCCAAAGAGGGATGCGTTCGAGTTTCTTAAAGAGCAATTCTTCGCGCAGCAGGCTCCTGCCGCCATCCGTAGTTAAAGCGTAACG
Organism: Verrucomicrobiia bacterium; assembly: GCA_035495615.1. Lineage (NCBI taxonomy): Bacteria > Pseudomonadati > Verrucomicrobiota > Verrucomicrobiia > Verrucomicrobiia bacterium. Next base: position 20,468 of record DATJFP010000043.1, read on the forward strand.
AACATTGTTTTGAGGCTGCTCAAGCTCAGAACGGAATCGGAACGGATACCGCATCATCATGCCGACATCCAGCGGCTTAAAAGAAGGATGCAGTTTTCCAAGTCCACGGAAGAACCCGTTGTTTTTAATGAATTTCGCGTGCAGCCGCCGCATCTTCCAGAGATGGTACATTTGCGCCTGCCATTTATATCCTCCAAATAACTCATCCGATCCTTCTCCGGTAAGAACGACTTTGATTCCATCTTCCCGGCACGCGCGCGTCACCATCATGTACGGCATATCGTTCGCATGGCAATTCGGCTGGTCCCCATGCCAAACCGCCTCCGGCCACAAACGAATCAGATCTTCGGGAGAGCAATGGATGCGGCGGATTTTCATGCCAAGATGCCGGCCGACGCGCTCCGCTTTATCACCCTCCGAAACAGCCCCTTCCACGTTGGCAACATACCCCACGACATCCGGTTTGAAATCGTGCGCAATCGCCGTGGTAAGGCTCGAGTCAATGCCGCCGGAACACATCGTGGCAACAGGAGCATCGCTCACAAGCTGCATTTTCACCGCATCAGTCATCAAGATTTCGAACCGCGCCAAAAGCGCCGCAGAAGGATGCCTGGAGCAGGACAATAACTTGTCGATGTTCAAGGCTTCGATCGGATCGAAATAAACGGTCTTCTTGATGGAGTCCTGCGTAATTTTGAGATAACTGCCGGGGGTCACTTGCTCGACGCCTTCGAAAGGCGTCCAGTCCCCTTCGAAACGCTGATGCGTAAGAAAGTGACCGAGAGCGTGCACGTCAGGCCGGCATGGAATTCCCGGGTGCTCGAACAACGCTTTCATTTCCGACGCAAAAGCAATCAGATTTCCGCGGTGGGAGAAATACGCGGGTTTGATTCCTGATCTGTCCCTGGCTATCCATAGCGATCGAGAACGCAAATCGAAATAAGCAAAACCGAACATCCCGTTAAAACGCGGAATCGCTCTTTCGGGTCCCCAACGGTGCAGGGCATAAAGCGCGACTTCCGTATCCGTCCTGCTCCTGAACTTGATTCCCTCTCGCGCCAACTCGTCCCGGAGCTCGGCAAAATTATAAACTTCCCCGTTATACGTAAGGACGCCCATCCCGTCCGCAGTCACAAACGGCTGATGCCCGTTCGCGCTCAGGTCCAGAATGCTGAGCCGGCAATGCCCGAGCCCTAGATCTCCGTGGACCCAGGCGCCTTGATCGTCCGGTCCCCGATATCGAATTTTTGCGATCATTCGCTCCAGAATCGCTGTCTCAGCCTTTGCCCCGCCGCGATCCCAGAACCCCACAAACCCGCACATGAAACAGTCTCGCTTTCAAAAGAATCAGTAAACCGAATTATCGCCACCTCCCCGCTGTTTCACAATGCTCTTCCAGCGAAAATTTGCTGATAGATCTTTTAATAATAGATGCGACTCGCACAATAGATGGAATTGTGCTTCCAATATCACCGGCAGGGATAGCTTTGTAAGGCTAAAGATTGAAAGCAAGGAAAGGATTGCGCAAACCGCGGAAGATAAATTAACTACTGGTCACCAGGGGAAATAATCAGATTGGATTAGCGCCTTTGTCGCACGGCCCATACATGCTTCACCGGGCTTGGCGGCAACACATCCCGTTCCGCCTTCTGTTTTTTCCTGAAGGAAAGCTTGTTTAACCTGAAAATGGGGATTTGCAGGCTGATAAGGATCACCCGGGCCAATTTTTTTATAAAACTGCAAAAATCGATCTGTAAATTCTATGCCCTCATCATAATCACCGATGTGATCATATAATCGAGCAATTGTAGCAAAAACAGCATCGCACCATCCCACACACATTTGGGGGGGCAATATTTTTTTATATTTCTTTTCCAAATAGCTAATGTAATCGTAAATAGACTGCGTTGAATTTGTGTCACGAGCCTTGATTAGTGCCTCCAATTCCAATTTTTCATAGCACGACGGACTGGGCAGTTGGCCGGACGGCATTTCCGGACACTCTTTGAGTCGCTTAACTTGATTAAGAGCATCCTCATATTGCCCATTAAACTTCAACGCATCGGCCGTCAGAAGAACAGGTCTGGCAATATCGTAATCATGAAGAAGCAGATCAGGATTCATGGCCTCATTATATTTAACAATACCTTCCGTATAGTGTCCTTGTTCCACCAAATTATTGCCTTCTTTTATCAGACGTTCTTGCTCAAAAATCTTCTTGGTATGCTCATCATTGC
>DATJFP010000044.1 GCA_035495615.1 Verrucomicrobiia bacterium
GCCGGAGAGATGCAGGCCTTCCTGCCGGCGTACTTCGCGAAACTGAAAAGCAATGCGGAAGAAAAACTGAAGGCCTTCGAAGAAGGGCTGCAGGAGTTGTGGAAGTCGGGACGCGTGACCGCGCCGGGCGTGCAGACCATGCTCGACCGGATGCAGCAGGTCCCGCGCGCGCAGCTCGCGCCGGATCTCGTGCTCGTGCGCAAGCATGAACCTCTCGACAACTGGCTCGCCGCTCTCGGGCCCGTGACACTGAGCGACGCGGAAGTCCAGCGGAAGGCGGAAGAATTGCGCCGGCACTTGGGAGGCGCCCTGTCGCCGCTGCAGATCGCGCAGCAGCTCGAGCAGGTCGCGCTTGTCCGCCAAGCCGTGGACCAGATCATGTCGGGCAACGAGACAACGCGCGCGCTCGCGGGCGCGATGAGCGGCACGTCGCCGCAGGACATCCGGCGCATCGCGACCGCTTTCAAAGCTCCAGCCGGCCAGACACCCGCCGAGAAAGAGCGAAATGAGCTGAGGTCTTTGGATTATGACGGGCTGGTCGAAAAGCTCTTCGCCATCAAGGGGGCAGGTCCCAAAGCCCGGAGCCTCCGCGAAAGGATTCTGGATGCCATCGACCGCAGGCTGGAAAAAGAGAAAAGCGGATGGCTTGGAGAATACATGGCCGAACAGATTGCCGAAAAGACGCCGGAGACGCGCGCCGATTTCCTGAATCTTGAAGCGGCAGTCACGGTGATGTACCTGGGATTTGCGATGGAGCGCCAGGAGGGGGTGGGGAGGCTTCAAAGGGGGCAGCAATTCCGCCAGATTAAACCTCTGCTCGATTGGGTGGAAAAAGAAAAATCAGGAATTCCCGAAGCGTTCACCGTGAAAGCCGAGATCGTGAGAGCGATCGCGGATACCTTCCCCAGCACCAACAGCAAAGATATTGCATTAATCTGGGGCCGGCTTGCCGCGCTCTCCTTGAACATCCCCGAAACGGCCGGTAAGAAGGCCCTCGAATTCAAGTACGCGTTGGAGGAGACCCTGGAAAAAGGAATGTCTGCCTTGCCTCTGGTCGCGCGCGCCGTGGAAAAAAACGATTTGCAGGAATTTATCGAGAAGGGCCTGATGTACTTTGGCGGGCTCGATCTGGAGGAGGGAGAAGGAAAATGGGGTGATCAGATCGAATTTCAAAAGGGACTCGCCATCGCGGTGATGCGCGCGGCAGGCAAGTCCGTGGATTCCGAGCAGGACGTCCGGCGCGTCCAGGACCTTTTTGACCAGAAATACAGTTCTCAAGCGGTTCGCCAGGTTCTGGCGGCTCTGTCTTCAGCGGCTGACCTTGAAACCGGAATCGAAAAGGCGAAAGGTTCTATCCAGGGAGAGCAGGCCTCCACTCAACGGGAGCAGCCGGGTGAAGCCTCGGAGCAAACGGGCACCTCTTCTGATGATGAGCTTTGGCTGGCCGGCAAAGCTCGTCCGGCGGCGGAACAGCGGGGCGAATTGCGCTCTGCGGAAATCCCGGCGGACGAAACCGCCGCGGCGCTCATGCGGCAATACCGCGAGGCCGACAAGGGGGACCGGGACAAATACCGCCAGCTGACCGCGGCCGACCAGGAAAGATACCGCGCGCTCATGAATATCGTTTCCAAAATGGCCAAGCGCGTGCCGCAATACTCCGAGGACGAACGCCTCGCGCTTACCGCGTTTATTCTGAAGCAGCTTCCCACGCTGCCTCCGTATTACTACAGCGATTCCAAAACCGTCGCCCCTGACAACACGAGAAATGCTCTGCGCCATTCCCTCGATCTGATCATCGAGCTTACGCCGCCGGAACACTTGGCCGCGCTGCAGCGGGCCGGCTTGCCCGGTCCGGGAGCGGCCGTGGACCCGGAAAAAGGCTGGCTTCAAAGTCCGGAACAGTACCGCGCGCTTCTCGGACGCCTCGATCCCGCGCTTGCGAATGAAGGTGTCCCTTATCTCCTGGCCGGCGCGGTTTCCGACAAATTGACGGACAACGAACGGTTCAGGGCCGTTTCGCTCGTGGAAAGCCTCGCGCAGCGGTTTGAAAAGGAAAAAGCGCTGAAGACTTCCCTGTGGGAAGCGATTTATGCCGAGTACGAAACCTTTCTCAAAGATTTACCGGCCATCAAAGATCCGCTTAATCGCAAAGTCTTGGCGCTTGACCACGGGCGTGAGCAGCTCGCCTCCGCCTTGCTGAAAGTCTTCCGATTCATGGGGGACATTCTCGATGCGCCGCGCAGGGAACGCTTGATGCAGTTGATGGAGAAGGCCCTGCCATACACCTATCGCAGCAACACGTCGGCGTCCGGCACCCGCGGCGAATTTCTACGGCTGGTCGGCGGGCTGCTGCGCTACGAAGAGAGAAATCCTGAGTTCACGGTCCGGGCCCTGGCGTTTGCCGCCAAGGTTAAAAAAATGTCGAGCCCGGAATACATCGATAGCCAGCGCGTGTATAACGCGGCGCAGTCGCTGATGACGGAAATCCTGAGAAGTTTGGCGCCCGGCATCATCAATGACGAAGTGGCGGAGGCGCTTCTCACGCTCATGGGATTGAATCCGCGCGAGCCGGTTGAGAACCCAGCAAAGCCGGAAGCGATTCTTAACTTTGTCCTCTCGGCCCCCACTCCCGCCATCGCGCTCAGCAAACTCGCCAGCTACCAAAAGGGCGCCGCAGACACGAGCGAGCGGGAGAAACCTGCCGCTCCGGAGGCCGTAGACACCGGTGCATCGGATTCAGAGATTTGGGCAGTGAGCGAGGCCGGGCGCGACGAACTCCGCTCTGCCGAGGCGAATTACGGAAGTTTCTTCGACCAGCTCGCCGCCGTGACCGGCATGGACGGTGCCTCGTATGAGAAGCGGCAAAGTCTCTTCGGTGCTTTTGCCGAGAAAGTCGACGGACAGGAAACCGGGCCGCTGGCGGCGTATGCGGTCGAACGTTTTCTGAGCATGAAAGGAAATGCGGCGGCCGATTTTGTCAACCGCCAAACCGCGGCGCGGATGTCGCATACCGTGCTTTCCGGCGTCCGCATCGAACAACGGTTCCAGATCCTGCAGCCGATGATCGACTGGGTCGAACGGGAAGATTCCGCATTGCCGGAAGCGGCTTTCGCCAAAGCCGCTGTTTTGGATATTCTTCACAACGAGCTGGACAGCGTTCCGGACGACCAGAAGACGGCGTTGTGGGACCGGCTTGCGGCGCTCTATTTCAAAGCGCCGGAAAATCCCGCTGGCGACGCGCTGGCCTACAAGAAAGAGCTTGCCGACCTGCTTACCGTGGCGGGGTATCGTTTGCCCGGAGACACAATTCCCGCGAACACCGGCGCTTTGTTCGCACGATTCAAAAATTTGCCGGCGGATTCGCAGGACGCGGTGCCTTACGCAAGAATCCTCGCGGCGGTTCTTTCTCACGTTGCGCGCGCAATTGAAAAAGACGCGCTCAGGGAATTTATCGAGAAAGATGTCCCGCTCATTTCGAAATTGTCCGGCCAGCTCGGGAGAAGGCGGCCCGTCTTCGGCGAAGCCCTGGCCGCCGCGCTGCTTCGCATGGCGGACAAGCCGGCCTCTTATGAAAATATCGAACGTCTCGCGGAAGTCCTTGGAGAGGACGATCTGGAGGCCGGACTTTTCCGCCAAGTCCTGGCGGATTTGTCCTCCGCGCCCGATTTCGGAACGGGCCTTTTGAAAGTGGAAAAGACGGCTCGGGGAGCGGCCGATACCGGCGCGCGCGAGGCCGCGGCACCGCAGGACGAAACGTCCGCGCCGGATGACATGTGGCTCAGTGCCGGGGAAACGGAAGCGCGCCGCGTCGAGCTTCGCACCCTGCCCACCGTGCAGGGACTTATGGGCGAGAGCTACCCGAAACTTTATGCCGTCCTTGCCGCTTTGCGGGAAAGCGATGATCCGGCTGCCGTGACCCTGCGCGGCAGGATCATGTCGGCTTTTGCGGAAAAAATCAAAGGGGCACGCGAAGCGGAAAAGTTGGAAGTTGCGGAAGGGCTGTTCGACGCTTTCGAGCGTTTGGAAAAAAGAGGAGCGCCGGACTATCTTAACCTCCAGACCTTTGCCCACATGAGCGATGCCGCGATTCACCGCCTGACGGTGGACCAGCAGGTTTCCTTTGCGAAGCGTATCCTGGATTGGGTCGAGCAGGCAGCCTCGCCTTTGCCGGAGGCCGCGCTGGCCCAGGGGACCTTTGTGAACGTGATCGAACGCACCCTTCCTTTGATGGACCCCGCGGCCGCTCGAGACATGTGGGACAGGCTTGCCGCGCTTTACCTCGGAATTAAGGGATACGAGGACCGGGACACGAGGGTATTCCAAACCGCGGTTTACTCGGCGCTCAAAGCGGCCAGCTTAAAATTTCCCTCCACCGAGCTTTCTTTTGTCCGGGAACTGGCCGCGTTGTACAGGCAGGAACCTGCGGGGTCACAAGCCGCCGTCAGACGCGCGGAGATCCTGGGATTTCTCACGCCGCATGCCGCGAGAGAGGTGTCTGCCGGTGATTTGAAAGACCTCTTAGAAATGGCGGCCGCGATCATGCCGAATTTTGCCGGCAACGGCGGGCCTTCGCTTGATGCGCGTGAAGACACCGCAAAGGCGATGGCGATCACGGTGCTCCGCCTTGCGGGCCGTGAGCCGCAAGAGGCGGCCGTCACGGCGCTCGAAAACGTCTTCGGCCAGACGGAGAGCAGGAGTCCTTACGCACCGCTTGCGACCTTGAAAAGAGTTGAACAGGTTTTAAAGGATTTGTCGGAAGCCCCGGACCTTGCCGGCGGGCTCAACAAAGCGCTCGTGTCCGGCAGCATCTGGCGGGACGTCAATGCCCGCGACGAAGCGGCGCCCGGCCAGGAGACGTCCGCGCCGCTGGACGACGTCTGGCTCGCGGGACAGGAACCGCGCGCCGAACTGCGCACGACGCCGAGCGATCTTCCGGCGCGGCTGGGCACCCTGCGCACGGAAGTGCTCGCGCGGATGGCGGCGCTCAATCTCACGGCCGAAGCCGGGGCCTATCTCGCCCTGAAACCGGAAGACGCGGCGCTGGAAACCAAGACCCCGGAACTCCAGGACTTGATCGAAAGCCGCAGCGGGAACAAGCTCGAGGCCGCGCAGCTCGCCGCCCAGATGGCTTCCCTTTTGGCGATGCAGTGGATCGGCGACAAAGACGTTGCCGCTTTCGCCGCGAGCGACGAAGTCAAGATCGACCCGTACAAAACCACGCAGCGGAAGAACATCCTCAAAATCCTGTCCGTCGTGGACCTGAACGACCTGGCCGACGAAACCGTGCGCCGGAGCGTGCAGCGCTTTTTCGCGCTGGTCCGGGTCAACGACTTTTTCGGCAGCTCGCCGACTTCCGTGGAAATGTCCGTCATCGAATTCATCGTCAACTCCATCATCGGGGACGAATACGCGCTGACGCGCTATCTGGTCGAGCTGAATCCCGCCCAGCCGCTGATGCAGATCATCGAGGCCTGGCTGGAGAACGTGCGCCGCAATTACAATCCCGCGCATCCGCGGATCACGGCCCTGCGCGACACCCTCATGCTTTACAACAAGGTGTACAAAAGTTTCGCCGCGGCTTCCCGCAATACGTTTTTTGCCCGGGATCTCGAAAAAATCCTGCAGGCGGAAAACACCCAGGCCTTGAAGGAATACACCGAAAAACTTCCGCAGCGGCTGAAAGATCTGGACCAGCAGTACCCCAATGCCGAAGACCCGAAGAAAAAAGCGGCGAAAAACAGCATCGAGACCGAAAGATTCGAGCACAGCCATCCCATCGCGGCCGCCATGGTCCGCAAGGATCCCGTCAATCTGAAGCACCTGGTGACGATCCTGCTCCTGGGCTTTAACCCGCAGCCGCCGAAATACGCGGCGACCTTCGCGGTCTTCGAAAAGACGCTCGATGTCCTGGCCCAGCCCGCCCGCCTGAAAGGCGCGACCCGCGAGCAGATCCTGGCGGCCATCGCGGACATCGTGGTCTCGACGAAGACGGACTTCCGCGAATCCATCTCCAACCTCCTGAAAGACGATTACGCGAAGCTCGTCAACAACGACGTGGAGCGCTTCAAGCAGCTCGGCATCATCATCGGCTACACGGGCTCCAAGGGCTTCTTCGAAATCCCGTTCACCAAACTGCGCGCCAAATACAACATCAAGGAAGGCAGCGCCGAGGAAGGCCGGCTCCTCGGGATCCTGGCGCAAATCGCGCGCGTGGCCAAAGAAGGAACGGGCGGGCTGGTGGAAGAGGCGTTCGGCCTCTACAACGAGCAGGCGGGCTCCAGCCTGGACGACCTGAACACGCTCCTGCGCGCGTTCAGTTACTTCGTGCGCGTCGTGAATTTTCACGCGGATTTCGAACAGGCGGTGGCAAGCGGCGACATCGGCAAGGTCAACAACGAGACTTACTACGTCAGCCTGCGCGACCTGAAGCGCACCATGGCCATCGTGCAGCAGAATTTTGCGCGGGGCATGGATGCCAAGGAAGCCGTGGCCGCCGCGGTCAAGCGCCGGTATTACAATCGCCTCAGCGTCGCCGACCGGGACTTCGTGCGCGAGCTCATGGCCCGCAACCGTCTGATCAAGGAAGACGAGCTTTTCGACATGGATTACGACATCCAGGGCTTCCAGAACGGAAGCCGTTCGATCAAGATCTTCGAGAAGCGCAAGCCGCAGGAACAGAAGTTCCAGCGCGTGCAGGTGAGTCCGGGCGAATTCGAGCTGAGGCCGATCGCGCAGACCGAAGAACCGCCCAAACTCATTCTCGAAATCCCGCTCGACCAGCCGCTCGAAAACGTGGACCCCAAGATCGTCTTCAATGAGACCACGCGCAAGAACCTGTCGGCGCTTCTCAGCGGCCTGCAGGTCGAGCAGGGCAAACGCTTCAATCCGGTCATGGAATTCGGGCCGACCGCGGGCGGCAAGAGCACGATGGCGCGCCTGGCGGCCCAGATTCTCGGCGTCGGCTACACGCGCATCCAGATCAACGAGCGCACGGACGAGTTCGACCTGTTCGGTTCTTTCCAGCCTTACGAAGTGAGGATCTCGCTCGAGCAGACCATCAAGAGGCTGGAAGAAGCGCTGCGCAACAATGAGTTCAACGCGCTGGAAAAAGTGCTGAGCCGCATGAAAAAAGGGGAAGAAGGCGTTTTCTGGAACGAGTTTTTCACCGAGGACGAACGGCGGGAAATCCTGGGGAAAGGCGCTTCCGCGGAAGAGGCCAAGCGCCAGGCCATCCGCGAGCGCATCAAGACCCGCATCACGCGTTACCTCGAAGAGGCGCGCCGGCTTCTCGCTTACGAAGAAGGCGAGCGCAAGATCCAGGAACAGACAGGCATCGGCGAACAGGAGCGCACGGCCGCGCTTGCCGCCTACCGCCAGGGCCAGGAGGCCAATGCCGAAAAAATCCGCGAGATTAAATCCATCGCGTACATGATGGACCATCAGATCGGACTGCGCTTTGTCGAGGGCCGCTTCCTCAAGGCCTACCGCAAGGGCGATCTCATCCTGCTCGACGAAGTCAACCTGGCCAACGAAGAAATGCTGGGCGTGCTGTACCAGCTTCTCACGCTGGGATACCTGGAATACAACGGAGAGGTGATCGAGCCCGAGAACGGCAGGCCCGCGCGCGTCGTGGCCACGGCCAATCCCTCCAGCTATTCGAGCCGCAAGCGCATGAGCGAAGCGTTCATGAACCGCTTCGAGATCGTGTACGTGGACGAGATGACCGACGAAGAAATGCGTGACGTGCTCGTGGAGCAGATGAAGCGCGCGCTCGTCGCGGGCGGCAAATACAAGGAAGACGACTTCGCGAAAAAAGAAGGGGACACGCGGCAGGCCTGGAACGAGCGCGTCGACGCCATCCTCACCCAGGAATACGGCATTACCCAGGAAGCCCTGCGGCTCATCGCCAAAACACAGATCACGCTTTCGAGCATGCTCGATTCCGGAAGCTTTCCGCGCATGGGCGAAGACGCGCATTACGTTTTCACGCTCCGCAACCTCGAACGCATCTTCAGCGACGTCAGGGAACGCAAGGCCGCAGGCCTGCCGGTGAGCCTGAAGACCTGGATCCGCGAGTCTTACGCGGAATACGCGGGCGTGCTCATGCGTTCGCCGGTCCACGCCAAGATCGCCGCGAAAGGGGAGACGCCCGATCCCGCCAGCCTGTGGCAGGACCCCGATTACAAATCCATCGCCGGAACTTTTTCCACCATGCTCGGCGAGCTCCTGCCGCGCAAGAACGGCGAGTCGTATCAGGACGCCTTCGACAACATCATTCTCGAGGAGTTCAAGGCGCCGGCTTACAAGTACGATGCCGCGGCGCGGACGATTGCGCTCGACGGCCTGGTCACGCACGGGAGCGCGCCCGCCGACGGGCTCGTCCTTCCGGAGCTCGTGGACGTGGATTCGACGCGCTACGTCTGGATGCAGGTCCTGAAAGGGCTGCGCCGCAATATCCCGACGCTGCTCATCGGCCAATCCGGCGGCGGCAAGACGGAAGCCATCGGCGACGTGGCGCAGAAGCTGGGCCTGAAATACGTCAGCGTCTCGCTCGGCGACGCCACGCTCGAGAGCCTGATCGGCAGCATGGATTACGACCGCATCGAGAAAAGATTCGTGTACCGGCCGGGTATCCTGGTCCGCGCCATGAACGAGGGCTGGGTGCTGGTGCTCGAAGAGCTGAACATGGCGAAATCCGGCGTCCTCGAAGTCCTGAACGAATTTTTCGACGAAGGCACGTTCACGAATCCTTACGAAACCGATCCGGCCCGCCAGAAGATCACGCCGCATCCTAATTTCCGGCTTTTCGCCACCATGAATCCGATCCAGGGGCAGACCGGCACGAACGCGGGCCGCGTCACGCTCTCGCCCGCGCTGCGCAACCGCTTCCGCGAAGTCTGGGTGCCGGCGCAGAAGTCGCCGGAGGAAATGAGAAAGATCGTGGACGGCATTCTCGGCCAGGCCGGCATCGGCGAGGTTTCAGGCGGCACGAGGGAAAAGCTGCTCGACCTTTTCTACGATTATCAGAAGGCCTTCGAAAACACGTCCGATCCCGTGCTCTACACCAGCATGCGCGATTTGAAGCGCGTCATCCGCGGCATGGCCTACGCCATGCGGGAAACCGGCATGCCCGAGACTCAGGCGTTCGAGCGCGCCGTGCACCGCATTTACCGGCTGCGCATGCAGAACGCCGAAGACCTGGCGAAGGTCGACAAAATCCTGGGAGAACGCGGCATCGGCATCCCCAAGACCGGGGACCTTTCCTATAAATATGAAGGCGGCGAGCTGAAGGTCTTTGACGCGGGCGTGCTGGTAGCCCGCTACCGGATGGACGCGGTGGCGGCGAAACTGCGCCAGACCGTGGAACGCGAGATCCGCGAATCGGGCGAGACGCTCGCTCCCGAGGCGCTGGAACGCCGCGTCCACGACCGGCTCGAGCGCGAAATCCGCGAGGCCAACCTGATCGAAAGCCAGCGCACCAAGCGCAACCTGCTCGCGCTTCTCGAGGGCATGGCGCTTTTCCCGGACGAAGTGTCCAAAGGGCGTTTCAATCCCATGTTCCTGCTCGGCGAGACCGCGGGCGGCAAGAGCTCGATCGCGCGTTACCTGTCGATCGTGATTTTCCAGCAGGCCTACACGCGCATCCAGTTCAACGAGCGCACCGACGAAGTGGACCTTTTCGGCTCGTTCGAGCCGCGCGAAATCAAAATGGATTTCGACCGGGCGTACCGCATCGTCCAGAACGCGGTGGAGCGCGGCGAATGGATCAAGATCAAGAAGGCGTTCAAGCTCTGGAAGGCGGGCGCGATCAGCGCGGAAGAATTGAAGGCCTTCGAGGCGCTGGAACAGATCCAGGGCCGCAAGGAGCAGTTCGACGCCGAGGCCGCGCGCCGCATCCAGGCGATCATCGCGGCGGCGACCAGCGAGACCGGAGACGCGGAAGAGAAAGCGCGGGCGCAGCATCAGATGAAAGTCCTGGCGCATCTGGTGGATTCGAGCTTCATCAGCGTGGAACTGGAATTCCGCGAAGGGCGCCTGCTCTCGGCGCTGCGGCGCGGCGACACCGTCGTGCTCGACGAAATCAACCTGGCCAACGAAGAAATCCTCGCGCTCCTCTACCAGTTCCTGACTCAGGGCTACGTCGAGTATTACAACAAGGACACGCACAAGATCGACCGCATCTATCCCGCGCCCGGCTTCAAGCTGATCGCGACGGCGAATCCCTTCACGTATGCCGGACGCAACCGCCTGAGCGAGGCGCTCATGAACCGCTTCGAAGTGCTGTTCGTGGAAAACATGGACGCGGACGAGATGGCGGAGATCGTGAAGGGCGAAGTCAAAGAAAAGCCCGGCTTCAAAGACGACGCGGGCCTCGCCGATACGGTCAAAAAACTTGCCGAGCTTCAGATCGAGATCAACAAGAAACTCCAGGGCGGCGCATTCCCGGGCGTGGGCGGCGACCAGGCCCAGGGTTATCTTTTCACGCTCCGCAATCTCAAGCGCGTGGTGCGCAGCGCCGAAGAGCTGATGCGCCAGGGCGCGGCCGGGACCGCGTCCGAGCATCTGGTGCGCCAGGCCTACCTCGAATACCTCGGCATCCTCGGCCGTTCCGACGCGGAGATCGCGCTTCTCAAGCAGCTTTTCGGCGCGGCCGCGGCGTTTCCTTCTTTTAATCCCGACGTTCCGGTGACCTTCGAAGACACGGGCGGCGCCGCGGGCGTCAAGATCGGCGGGTTCACGATTCCGCGGCGTTCTTACGAAGCCATCGAAGTCGAAGGCCGGCATTACAAGGCGGAACCGGAAGGATCCAAGGACGCGGAAGTCATCGAAGAATTGGAAGAAGGCCCGCTCACCAACCTGATCCGCCATGCGCTGGCGCTCGGGCTGCTCGACCAGCGGCATGCCGTCCTTCTCGTGGGCCAGTCGGGCGGCGGTAAAACCGAAATCATCGGCGACCTGGCGCGCCGCCTCGCATGGCGCTACCGTTCCGTGTCGCTCGGCAACGCGGTCCTGGAAAGCCTTGTCGGCTCGTACGCCATGGACCAGGAAACGCGCATCTTCCGCTACGTGCTCGGCATCCTGGTGCAGGCCATGGAAGAAGGCTCGATCCTCGTGCTCGAAGAGCTCAACATGGCGCCGTCGGGCCTTTTGGAAATCCTGAACGAATATTTCGACGAAGGCACGTTCACCAATCCGATGACGGGCAAGAAAGTCAAAATCCATCCGAACTTCCGCCTGTTCGCCACCATGAATCCGGAGCAGGGCGTGACGGGCGTCAGCCAGGGACGCTCCGGACTTTCGCCCGCGCTGCGCAGCCGCTTCTCGGAAGTGTGGGTGCCGCACGAAAAATCGCGCGCGGAGGTCGAGGCCATCATCCGGCGGAAATTCAACAACCGCTCCACCGCGGTCAGCGAAGAAACGGTGCGGGGCATTTACGTGGCTTATCAGTTCTACCAGAAGCTCGTGGAAACGGGCACGATCGGCGAAGAGAATAACGAAGGGTATTACGCAAGCCTCCGCGACGTGGCCAAGGTGATCGACCTCATGGCCCAGGACATCCAGGCCGGGACCTCGGAGCAGGAAGCCCTGCGCTTTGCCTTGAAGCGGGTTTTCTACATCAGGCTCAACAACGACGGCGACCGCGCCCGGTGGAATCTTTTCTTCGAAAAGCACTGGCCGGAAATCACGAAAAATCCGGATGAACTTGCAGGATGGACCAATGCCTCGGCCGAAATAGCGGCGGCCACGGCCGAAACGCCGGTGACGAAAAAAGCGGAATACGTCTGGACGGCGGAAGGCGGCAAGTACGTCGTGACGCGCAGCGGCCGCAAGATTTTCGAGGTCGAAAAGAAGGTGCTCAAAGACCGCGGCTTCGTCATGACGCCGTCGGCCATGGAGCACCTGGGTTACCTCGTCGAAGGCATGCAGCGCAGCCTCAAGATCGGCGGCCAGGCCGCGGTCCGCACGTTCAATCCCATGATGCTTTTCGGCGAGACGTCCGGCGGCAAATCCACGCTGGTCGAGCTCGCGGCCTCGATCCTCAAGCAGCCGATGGTCCGCATCCAGACCAACCAGCGCACCGACGAGTTCGACCTGCTCGGCAGCTACCATCCCGTGGAAGTCACCCTGACGCCCGGGCAGGCGTACGAAGTGGTCAACGAAGCGCTGACCAAAGACGCCATGACGCGCATGACGTCCGCGCTTGGCGCGCTCCGTCTCGGAGACGAGCAGATGCGCAAGCTTCTCGCCATTCCGGAAATGGACGAAATTTCCCATGACGATCTCGTGCGCCGGTTCGTGCGCGAATTCGTTTTGGAAGGCGGGCAGGTCCATCACTATCCGAGGAACGTGGAAATCATGCGCGCCATGGGGGTGCTGCTCATCAACGGCGTCGCGGGCGTAGACCTCCAGTTCAAGAAAGGCATTTTCCTCGATGCCATGGGCGACCGCGACCTCGGCATCCCGGGCAAAGTCGTGCTGCTCGACGAAGTGAACCTCGCCAACGAAGAGGCCATCGGCATTCTCTACCAGCTGCTCACGCTGGGCTACATCGAATATCAGGGCCGCAAGATTTATCCGGGCGAAGGCTTCCAGCTTTTCACCAGCGGCAATCCTTCCACTTACTCGGGCCGTAAGCGCATGAGCGAGGCGTTCATGAACCGTTTTGAGATCCTCTACATTCCCGAGCTCGAGCCGGAGGAAATGGTCCAGATCCTGATGGAAAAATACGACCTGTCCAAGGAAGGCCTCGACGACAAGGAAGTCCGCAAGCTCGTGGACCTGCAAAAAGAGATCCGCGACATCAGCATGAAAGACGCGGAAAGGATACGCCAGCTGGAGGAAGCCATCCTGAAGCTTGGAAATGAATTGAAAGAAAAGCCCCGGCTGGAAGAGGAACTCACCGGGCTCAGGCGCGCCGCCAAGAAAAATGCGGAAAGGATAAGCGAACTGGAGGGAGAGATCCAGGAGCTTGGCAAAAAATCGGAAGAAAAGTCCAAGCTGGAAGAGGCGCTCAACAGAGTCAAACAGGGCTTCGACGAGTTCAACCTGGATAACACTTACCGTTTTGCCCTGCGCAACCTGGAACGCGTCGTGCGCGATTTCAAAGTGCGGCGCGCGGCCGACAAAGGCAAAAAAGCTTTTGACCAGCTCATGTTCGAGGCGTGGATCGAATATGCCGGCCTGCTTTCCCAGACGACCTCCATGAACGACAAGAGGAAAAACAACCTGGCCACGCTTGCGGTGCTTTTCAAGGAGAAGGCCGGCTTCGAGGTCGATCCCGACAAAATTCTCGGGGAGTTCAAAGTCGCGACCGTCGCCAAAGGCCAGGAGGAATGGCGCGAGCTGAACGGCGTGCGCGTGAAAAAACTCTCGGCGGACCAGATGCTCCAGAGCCTTCATCTCGAGCTTGCCGAAGATTTCCGCAGCGGCGCGCTGCGCGACGAGCACGGCGGGAAGCTTCCCGAACTGACGGCGAGCGACATGGAGCGCATCCTCCGCGAAGCGGACCGGCAGCTTTCCCAGACCGCAGGCTCGAGAAAAGACGTGATACGCCGCCTCGCGGCCCAGGAATACGGCCGGCTTTTGAACGGCGTGCCCGAAGGCGGGAAGCGCCTCAAGAAACTCCTCGACAAACATTTCTACACGCAGGCCGAGCGCATCGAGCCGCTCGTCGAGCTGAAATCGCAGAGCCTCGTGCGCACGCAGCTGCTCAAAGGCTTCCGCGACGGCGGTGTCATCCGGACCGTGGACACGGACGGCACGGTGCGTTACGTCCATAAGTCTCAGCCCGTTCTTTACGTGGGGCAGTCCGGAGGCGGCAAGACGGAAATGATCGCCGACGAAGCGCGCGAGCTCAACTGGCCTTACATCTCCGTGGCGCTGGGCTCAGCCACGATCGAATCGCTGATCGGCACGTTCGTTCTCAACCCGGACACGCGGACGCTGGAATTCCGCAAGGGCATCCTGATCCGGGCCATGGAAGAAGGTTACGCGATCGTGCTCGAAGAACTGAACATGGCCGACAGCTCGGTGATCGAAGTGCTGAACGAATATTTCGACCGCGGCACCATGACGATCCAGGAGCGCAATGTTCCGGTCAACATCCATGAAAATTTCCGCCTGTTCGCGACCATGAACCCGACCGAAGGCCGCACGGGCCGGAACACGGGCCGCATCCCGCTCTCGCCCGCGCTGCGCAGCCGCTTCCGCGAAGTGTGGGTGCGGAGCGAGCGCGAAAAGAGCGAGCAGTACCGCATGATGCTGGGCGGCATTCACGGCCTCGTCGCCGACCTCCTTGCCAAAGGGCTTCCCGAAGAAGACCCGAATGATTTTCTCGAACTGGAATTCGACTGGGCGCGGCGGCGCATGCAGGAGATGGCCGGAAGCGTCGTCGGTTTTATGGGAGGCGACGGCGCGCGCCTGCCTGTCCCGCGCGGCGTGAACATGGAGCGCGCCGGCGCCGTCGTGAACGAAGTGCGCATGGCCGAGCCGGCCGCGCCCGACACGCCGGCCGATGAACGGGGGCCGGCGAAGCCTTCTCAAAAGGAATGGCAATCCATGAGCCGCGAGCAGAAGAAAAAAATCTTCGAGGAACAGTTCCGGATCATCAGCCCCGGAAAAATGAACATCATGTCGTCGGACGAATACTTCAAAGGCAGGGAGCATCACTGGGCCTTCGTGCCGTCGACCAATACCCTGATTTACAATTCCCAGGAGCTCGAAACCCTGAGCCTGGACGCGCTGCTCGGCGTGGCCACTCACGAGTCCATGCACCGCCTCGTCACGCGCTACACCGCGCTCTTCGGCGACTTCATCCGCCAGAAAAGCCTGGCCGGCCAGTTTTTCAACATCCTCGAAGACGGGCGTATCGAAATCTGGGCGCGCTACCTTTATAAGGGCGTGCACGAGCCTTTGCAGGCGATCAACAACGAAATCGTTTTCGGCAAGTACAAGGACGACGACGAGATGGTCGAGTCCATGGTCGTCAAGCGCAAGGTCAAGAAGCAGGTGCCCGGCGCCGCCGGTGCTCCGGCTCAGGAAGTCGAGGAAGAGAAGGAAGTCACTTACGTGGAAGCCATCGCGAATTTCTTCCTGTGGCTGGGCAAGCGGAGCGCGGACCCGGGCTCCGATAAAATCCTGGAAAAATTTCTGAAGGCGATGGAAGGGCGGGACCCGAAGCTGCGCGCGGACATGGAAGAGCTGATGCGCGCGGGGTACCTCAGCTTCGTCAAGCACGACGACATGATCGCGGCCGCGGACCGCGGCGATGCGCAGGGCGTTTTTTCCGCGATCCCGCTCACCCGCGACGAATACGGCCACAAAGTGAACATGAACCCGAAGGAAAGCCAGATCCTTGAGCGCGCCATCCACCAGGGCATGCTGATCCAGGAATTCATCATGCCCAAGGTTTATGAGTGGGCCGTCAAAAGCGCGCAGCAAAAGGGCAAAGGAAAAGGCCAGGGCCAGCCCGGACAGGGTGAACCCGGCGAACAGGGAGAAGGCGAACCCGGTGAAGGAGAGCCCAGTGAAGGACAGCCGGGCCAGCCGCAGCCCGGAAAGCCCCAGCCGGGAAAGCCCGGGCAGCCGCAGCCGGGACAGCAGCCCGGCCAGCCGGCTTCCAAGGACTGGAAAAAAATCTGGGATTCCCTGCCGGATGAAGTCAAGAACCCGGTCGAGGAATCCGTGGAAAACGCGAGCGAGCACGCCAAAGACAGGACGCAGGGCGATGCCGAGGATTTCAAGAAAGCGCAGCAGCAGACGGCCGCCGGGCCGCTCAGCACGCGCGACGCGATGATGCAGCGCCTCGGGCGCATGATCACCGAGCTTGCCGGTTATCTCCGCGATCTCATCGAGAACACGTCGCGCCCGCGCGAGCAATCCGGGTTCAAGAGCGGCAAGCGGCTCGACATGCAGCGCTTCCGCCAGTTCATCATGGGAACGTCGACGAACATGAATTTCTGGTACCGCCGCATGCCGCCGACCAAGAAGAACGTGAAATTCACACTGATCGTGGACGAGAGCGGCAGCATGTCGGGCATGGATGAGCCCGGACACAAGGCCGGCAGCAACGCGGCCGGAAAAGGTTATTACGCCTTGATGGGCGCCATGCTGCTTGCCGAGGTGCTGAAATCACTCGACATCGATTTTGCCATCCGCGGTTACGGCGACAATACCTTCCTGCACAAACGTTTCAAGAACCAGCAGCTCAGCGCGCGCCCCACGGACCAGCGCTCCGGCCATCCGCCGGTGCCGGACCGCTATGACAAGCGCACGGCGCAGGACATCGTCGAGGACATGCACCATTCCATCGGCAATGCGGGAGGAAACAACGAAGGCCCGGCGCTGACCGCGGCCCTCGAAGACGCGGAGCGCGCCGGCGGCGAGCATCATTACGTCATCGTCATCACGGACGGCATGGGTCAGGTGGACGACATCCAGCGCATCTTGAAAGACCTGCGCGACAAACGCGGCATGACCGGCTCCACGCACACGGAAGTTATGGCCCTCGGCCTCGGCTCGGATACCGAAGCCGTCCCCGAAGTTTACGGCGGCCGCCACTCTTCGCATCTGAACAGCGACGAGATCGACAAACTGCCCGCCAAGATCAAAGGCATCCTGCAGACGATTTTGCGCGGTGTTTACGGCCCCGAAGGCGGGGCCGGCGGCATGGCCGGACGCCTGGCCGCGGCCGGGGCGCTCGGTCTCGGAGAAGCGTTCGCGGAAATGCTGGCGGCCCGCTCGGAGCTGCGCACGTTCGAAAAAATGCCGACGTTCGATGATTACCAGCGGCTCATCCAGCATTCCCTCGAAGCCGGAGCGGACAAGCAGCCTGCCGCCTACTTCGACGCGCTCCGACTCATCCAGAAAGGCTTCCCGCGGAATCATACCGCGGCCTCGCTTGCGTTCGGTGAAGTTCTCGGCAAAGGGGATAA
>DATJFP010000045.1 GCA_035495615.1 Verrucomicrobiia bacterium
CGCCAGGCTTTCAAGCTGCTGGGTGCGCGCTACGGATGGGGCGGGCAGTACAACGGCCGGGACTGCTCGGGCTTCACGCACGACGTGTTTCTCAGTTTGGGCGCGGAAATCCCGCGCGATTCCAAGTATCAGTCCATCATCGGAACGCAGATCAGTGCATTCACGCCTTACAAAGACGCGCAGGCCAAGATCCAGGCCCTCCGCTCCTCGGCCCCCGGCATGACGCTGATCAAAATGCCCGCGCACATGATGCTTTACCTCGGTGAAGTGAACGGCAACTTCTATGTCATCCACTCGACCTGGGCCGAGCGCTACGACATGAAGTCGGATGCCAAGAATCGCATCAACCAGGTCGTGGTTTCCGACCTTACTCTAAATGGAAAGTCTTACCTGGGCTCGCTTTTCGACCGTATCGTCGGCATTAACGAGATGAATTAAGTCCTTTCCGAGCCCCTTTTATTGCGGCCCGAAAAAGAGTAGAATACCCCCTCGTCCCTGATCCAGGGTCCCTTCTCTAAGCCAAAAAGAACGGTCCATGCGCGAAGCTGAATCTCGACATTATCCTTTGACGCTTTTTCTCGCGGCCTGCGTTTTCTTTCTCCTCCTGGCCGGCGGTCTCGTCACAAGCCATGAAGCGGGCCTCGCGGTCCCGGATTGGCCGCTGTCTTACGGAAGGTTCATGCCGCCCATGGTCGGCAATATTTTCTGGGAGCACGGCCATCGCATGATTGCCGGATTCGTAGCGCTTCTCACGCTGACGACCGCGGTCACGGTTCAGCTCCGCGAAGAACGGCCCTGGCTGCGCAAGCTTGCCTGGATCGCGTTCGGCATGGTGATCCTGCAGGCGGTCCTCGGAGGCATCACGGTCCTGCTCCTTTTGCCGCCTGCAGTTTCAATCTCGCATGCCTGCCTGGGACAGACTTTTTTCTGCGCCGTAACCCTTCTCGCTTATTATTCGAGCCCTTTTGCTTCGGACCGCAAAGAGGAACGCACGCCCGAGTCGCGGCGCCTCAGCCGCCTCGCCCTCATGACGTTCGGCTTTCTCTACCTGCAGCTTATCCTGGGCGCCACGGTGCGCCATACCGGGCACGCCGCCCCTTTCCACATCGCGAATGCTTTTCTTGTGGTCGTCCACGTGGCCCTCTTGCTCGTGCGTGTCATGCGTTTTCACGCGGACCGCAAAGACCTTGCGGGGCCGGCTGTCGCCATGGGTGTCCTTACCGCCGTGCAGTTTTTCTTAGGCATGGGCTCTTTCATTTTCAAATTCATGCTCGAAAAAAATTACGCGCCTTCGGCGGCGCAGGTGGCTTTCACCTCCGCGCATCAGATCACGGGCGCTTTAATCCTCGGATTGTGCGCCCTTGTCTGCGCCGCGGCCTTTCCGGTGCCGGGCGCGAGAGCCCGCGGGGAGCGGCAGGAAGCCGGTTCTTTAAACAAGGTGATGTCCTGATGACCTTCGCGGTTAAAAAATCAGATCCGGGCTCCGGCGCGAAATCCGTCCTGCTCTCGCGCTTCGCGGATTTTTTCGAGCTGACCAAGCCGCGGCTCGTGGCGCTGGTCCTCCTCAGCACGGCGGTGGGCTTTTTCCTGGCCTCGTCCGGGCCGTTCCCGGTGCTGCCCTTTTTTCATTTGATCGCGGGCACCGGTTTCGTGGCCGCGGGCTCGCTTGCGCTGAACCAGTGGATGGAGCGGGATTATGACGCGATCATGGCGCGCACGGCCGGACGCCCGATCCCTTCGCGGCGCGTGAAGCCCCTGCATGCGCTCGTGACCGGAAGTCTCCTCGCCGCCACGGGGCTGATTTATCTCGCGCTGACGTCGCATCCGCTCAGCGTTTTCCTGGCCGCGGTCACGCTTTTCAGCTACCTGTTTTTTTACACGCCGCTCAAGCGGGTCACTTCTTTGAATACGGTGGCGGGCGCCTTTCCGGGCGCGGTTCCGCCGCTCATCGGCTGGGCCGGTGCGTCGGGAGAATTGCCATTCGAGGCCTGGGTGCTTTTTTCGATCATGTTCCTGTGGCAGCTTCCGCACTTTCTGGCGATCGCGTGGTTTTATCGCGAGGAATACCGCAAGGCGGGTTTTGTCATGCTTTCGGTTGAAGACCCGGACGGCCAGCGCGTTGCCAAACAGGCAGTGCTTTATTCGGCCATGCTTTTGCCCGTCAGCCTTTTGCCCACGCTTTGCGGCATGACCGGGATTTTTTATTTTGTCGCGGCATTTCTCCTGGGAGGCGTATTCCTGGGCATCAGCATCGCGAGCCTGCAGAATCTCGGAGCCAAGGCGCGCCTTCTTTTCGCAACCTCGATTTTTTATCTGTCTCTTTTACTTCTCATGATGGTCATCGACAAAGCATGAAACTGACGCAGGAAAACCCGGAAGCGGGAAAAACTCACATGGAACAGAGCGCGGTCAGCGTGCGGGACCTCCGGCATGCTTACCGCTCGCGCGAGGCCTTGAAAGGCGTAAGCTTCGAGGTCCGTAAAGGCGAGATCTTCGGCATGCTCGGCCCGAACGGCTCGGGCAAGACCACGCTTTTCAGGATTTTGTCCACGCTGTTCCCGCCCTCGTCCGGCGATGCCGTGGTGCTGGGCCATTCGCTGGCCAAAGATTACGCCGCGGTCCGGCAGAAGATCGGCGTCGTGTTCCAGGCACCGAGCCTCGACGCTAAGCTCACGGTGCGGGAAAACCTCGTGCATCAGGCGCTACTCTACGGTTTTTGCGGCGCGGAGCTCAAGCGGCGCTGCGACAAGATGCTCGACCAGGTCGGCCTTCGCGACCGTGCCTCAGAAGCTGTTTTCCGGCTCTCGGGCGGCATGAAGCGCCGCGTGGAATTGGCCAAGGGCCTTTTGCATGACCCGGAAATCGTTTTGCTGGACGAGCCTTCGACGGGCCTTGATCCGGGCGCGCGCATTGATTTGTGGCAGTATCTCCGCCGGCTTCGCGACGCGGGCGTCACGGTGCTGGTCACGACGCATCTCATGGAAGAGGCCGAACATTGCGACCGCATTGCCATCCTGAACCTCGGGCAGATCATCCGGCTCGGCACGCCGCAGGCCTTGCGGCAGGAAATCGGCGGCGACGTGCTCGTCGTGCGCGGGCCTGACCTTGCCGCGCTTGCGGACCAGATCCGCGCGCGCTTTTCCGTGACGTGCCGCGTCATGGACCAGGAGCTTTTGATCGAACACGAACAGGGTGCGCGTTTTGTCACGTCGCTGGTCGAGGCGTTTCCCGGCCGGCTGGAATCGGTCACGTTCCGTAAGCCTACGCTCGAAGACGTTTTCGTGCACAGCACCGGGCACCGCTTCTGGAACGAAGTGCCCGAAAAGGAAACCCATGGGAAAAAATAACGAGATCCTTGCCGTGTTATCGCTTTGGTGGCGCGAGATGAAGCGCTTTTACCGCCAGCCCAGCCGCGTGGTGGGCGCGCTGGCGTCCCCGCTGCTTTTTTGGGTGCTCATCGGCTCGGGCATCGGCACGTCGTTCCGGGCTTCCAGCGCCACGGGCGCGCGCGCCGCGCAGAATTACCTGGAATATTTTTTCCCGGGTACTATTCTCATGATCCTTCTTTTCACCGCCATTTTTTCCACGATCTCGCTCATCGAAGACCGGCGTGAAGGCTTCATGCAGTCGGTGCTCGTGGCGCCCGTTTCCCGCGGCAGCATGGTGCTGGGAAAAATCCTGGGCGGGACAAGCCTTGCCGTGGCGCAGGGCGTGCTTTTTCTTTTGATCGCGCCTTTCATCGGCGTGCGCCTCAGCCTCGGCGGCTGGCTCGAAGTTTTTCCCGTTCTTGTTCTCACCGCCTTTTCTATGACGGGCCTGGGCTTCATCATTGCCTGGCGCATGCAGTCGATCCAAGGCTTCCATGCGATCATGAATCTTTTCCTCATGCCGCTCTGGCTGCTGTCCGGCGCGCTTTTTCCCGCGGATGGCGCACCCGTGTGGCTGCAATTTGTCATGAAGCTTAATCCGCTGACTTACGGCATGGCCGCGCTGCGCTATTCTCTTTACCAAGGGGCGCCCGGCCTTGGATCGCTCCCGTCTTATGGCGTTTCTGTGGCGATCACCGCGGGTTTCGGCGTGCTTCTTTACGCGGCGGCCACGCTCGCGGCTTCCAAGCGTACCGCGGAAAGTCTGCCGTGAGGCCGTCTCCTTTCGTGATGCGGCGTTTCATGGCCGCGGTTTTTCTTTTGCCGCTGGCCGTAATCTCGACCTTCCTTCTGACCCGCGGCTGGATGCAAAAGACCGCGGACAGCGTGTTCAAGGCCCTTCCCGTTTACCAGGAAATCACGGATTTCACGCTGACCGACCAGCAGGGCAATTCTTTCGGCAGGGAAGCGCTTCTCGGGAAAGTCTGGATCGCGGATTTTATTTTCACGCGCTGCGCGGGTCCGTGCCCGGTCATGACCAATCAGATGAAGCGGCTGCAGGACGGGCTTCGGCATCCGGATCTCGCCCTGGTTTCTTTTACCGTGGATCCGGAGCGTGACTCGCCAGAAGTGCTGGCCAATTACGCGGGCCGCTTCGCGGCCGGTCCGTCCTGGCATTTTCTCACCGGCGACAAAAAAACCCTGCATGACCTTTCCATGCGCCATTTTTATCTGGGCGTCGCGGACGTTCCGCCGGAAGAACGCGAGGCGCCGGATCAATCGGTCACGCACAGCACCAAATTCGCCTTGGTCGACCGCGCGGCGCGGGTGCGCGGCTATTACGACGGCATGGACCCGCAATCCTTCAAGAATCTCCTGCGCGACGCGCGCCAGCTTTTGAAAAACGGCTGACTATGGACCTTTCCAAGTTCCCCCCGCTGAACGCCTCGCTGAATGCCACGAGCGGGCTTCTGCTTTTGCTTGGCTATGCGTTTATCCGTCAGAGGGCCATGAAAGCGCATGCCATGTGCATGGTGGCCGCGTGCTGCACTACGATCCTGTTTCTCGGCTGTTATATTTATTATCACGCGCATCATGGTTCCGAACCCTACAAAGGCACGGGCCCGATGCGCACGGTTTATTTCGGCATCCTGATTTCGCATACAATCCTCGCGATCACGATCCTCCCGCTGGTCATTCGCTCTCTCTATCTCGGGCTGACCGGAAATTTCGTCAAGCACAGCCGCGTCGCCCGCGTCACGTTTCCGCTCTGGCTTTACGTTTCCGTGACCGGCGTCATCATCTACTGGATGCTTTACCGACTTTAACGGAGGCAGCATGCGCCAAGCGCCGCAAAAAGATCCGTTTCAATTCGGATTCTGGCTAGGATGGATCCTGTGGTTCGCGGGCTCGCTTGCCGCAGCCGGCGGGCTGTGGACCTGGTTCCTGACGCGTTTTTTCGGCCAGGTGCGCGGGGAAGAGCTGACGATGACCTGGGCGGCCGCGGTTTTCGGTTCCTGGTTTCTGCTCGTCGTTCCTTTCATGCGCAAAAAAGAACGGATCTGGAAGCGCCTGAATCAGGATCAGGAAAAGGCCGTGGATGCGTGGCTGGGCGCCATGTCGCTGCTCATCGCCTTCCTCATCGCAAGCTGCATCTTTTGGTCGTGGAGACGTTCGGCCGCGATCTCGGCCCAGGGCTTGGATGTCACGTGGCTCAAAGCCGTGCTCGGCACGTGGATGCTGGCGGTGATGCCTCTTCTTGTCTTCATGTACCGCAAGGCCGACCTCATCCTGAAAGAAGCCGTGGCGCGGCAGACGCACACCGGCCCGAAATTCCGCACGGGCTTTGTGGAAAAAAGCAGGAGGCTTCTTGCTCCCGCCGTGAAAAGCCGGCTCAAAGATATCCCGCAGACTCTTCCGCAGGGCCACATCGTGACCGCCGTTCTTTCGGACGGAAGAAAAATCCCCCACGTTTTTGTCTTGAATGCCTCGGAGATCCTGGGAATCTACGACCGCGAGGCCATGGACTTCGAAGCCGGCGAAATCGTGGGCGTCGAGCCCGTGGAAGATCTTCCGCCTTACGAAGAAGCCCGGTGGCTCCGGCTGGACGGCCGCGCATGAATGCTCCCGAAGAAGCGCTTTCGATTTTGTGCGCGGAACACGAAGCCAGCCTGGGCACGGTCGAAGACGGGAAGCCTTATGTCTCGGCTGTGGGTTACGTTTACCGCCCGGCTCCCGAGGGGGGATTAGGACGTCTTTATCTTCTGCTCAGCGATTTGGCCCGGCATTCCAAAAACCTCGCGCGCTCGTCGCAGGCAAGCCTGCTCATCCTCGAGAAAAAGGAGGGTGTGCCCGTGCATGAGACGCGGCGCATGAGCCTGCAAGGCAAGGTTGCCCGTGTGGCAGACGCCGCGTTTTTCGCCTCCCTCAAAAAAGAATACCTCCAGCTTTTTCCCCGCTCGGAAATGTTCTTCCAGCTTCCGGATTTCCGGTTCTATGAGATGACGCCGGAAGAAATCCACTGGATCGGCGGTTTCGGGAAAGCGGGAACGTTCCGGTGAGGCAAGTCCT
>DATJFP010000046.1 GCA_035495615.1 Verrucomicrobiia bacterium
CCGCGCAGGCGGAACCGGTGCGTTCGGCTCATACCGAGGCCGAGCTGGTTTCTGAAGTCACTTCCATTCAGCCGGGTACGCCCTTCTGGGCCGGCCTGCATTTGAAGATGGAACCGCGCTGGCACACTTACTGGCGAAATCCCGGGGATTCCGGACTGCCGACGCAGATCAAATGGAATCTGCCCGAAGGCTTCGAGGCCGGCGCCCTTCAATGGCCGCAGCCTGAAAAGGTGGATTTGCCGCCGCTTGCCGTTTACGCGTATGAAAACGAAGTGCTGCTGCCGGTCCAGATCACGCCTCCCGCATCACTGACTCCCGGGCAGGACATCGAACTCAAGGCCAAAGCCACGTGGCTCGCCTGCGAAGAAGTGTGCATTCCCGGGCAGGCGGAATTGTCGCTGCATCTTCCCGTGAAAGCGGAAGTCCCGGCGCCGGACCCGGCAAAGGCTACCGTTTTCGCGGAAACCCGCGCCCGTTTCCCGCTGCGTGAATCGGAATGGCGGGCGGAAGCGTTCACGGGAAAAAAGCAATTCGTCCTCCGCATCACGTCCCCGAACGCATACCTGCTTTCCGGATTGTCTTTTTTCCCTTACGACGAAAAACTGATCGACCATGCCGCGCCTCAAACCGCGCGCAAAATCGAGTCGGGTTATGAGCTGATTCTGAAGCGCGGCAATCTTTTCACCGGCAAGCTGGACGCGCTGGAAGGCATTCTTGTTTCCAAAGAGGGCTGGCGCGGCGCCGGTTCGGAGACGTCGCTCGAAATCAAGGCCCCTGTCACGCCGCGGGATTTTCCGGAGTCCGCGGGCGGCGCTCCCATGAAATTGGGCGCGGCGCTCGTATTCGCGTTCCTGGGCGGGCTGATCCTGAATCTCATGCCCTGCGTTTTTCCCGTACTCTCGATCAAGATCCTGAATTTCGTGGAACAGGCTTCCGAGCAGAAAATCAAACCGGGCCTGCACGGGATCGCGTTCACGGCGGGAGTTCTGGTTTCTTTCTGGCTGTTGGCCGGCGCTTTGATATTTTTCAGGGCCGCGGGGCATGAGATCGGCTGGGGATTCCAGCTCCAGTCGCCGGTTTTCGTGGGATTCCTGGCTGTCCTTTTTTTGATTCTGTCGCTCAGCCTTTTCGGTTTTTTCGAAATCGGCCTTTCGCTCACGGGGCTTGGAGGTTTTTTGACGGGAAAGTCCGGCCTGGGCAACAGCTTTTTCGGCGGCGTGCTCGCCACCGTGATCGCGACGCCGTGCACCGCGCCGTTCATGGGAGCCGCGCTGGGCTTTGCGCTGACGCAGCCTCCGGCCGTGTCGCTGGCCGTCTTCACGCTGCTGGGGCTTGGCATGGCATTCCCGTATCTGCTGCTTTCCTTTTTCCCGCGCCTGCTCGCATTCGTGCCCAGGCCCGGGCCGTGGATGTCGGGGCTCAAAAAATTCATGGGCGTCCTTCTCCTGGCGACGGCCGCGTGGCTGGGCTGGATTTTTTTTCTGCAGTCGGGAGCGCATGTGACAACTCCGGGACACGGCGGGAAAATCGCGTGGGAAACTTATTCGGACGAGCGGCTTGCGTCGCTCCGCGCGAGCGGCACGCCGGTCTTTGTGGACTTTACCGCGGCGTGGTGCCTGACGTGCAAGGTCAACGAAAAGATCGCGCTGGACCAGGACCGTGTCAAAAAGAAATTCGAGGAACTGAAGATCGTGCCGTTGAAAGCCGATTGGACTTCCCGTGACGAACGCATCGCCCGCGCGCTGGCCGGGTATGGGAGAAGCAGCATCCCGCTTTATGTTTTGTACGGGCCCGGGCATAGCGAGCCCGT
The DNA here is from genome assembly GCA_035495615.1 of Verrucomicrobiia bacterium. Taxonomy (NCBI): domain Bacteria; kingdom Pseudomonadati; phylum Verrucomicrobiota; class Verrucomicrobiia; species Verrucomicrobiia bacterium. Next base: position 1,811 of record DATJFP010000046.1, read on the forward strand.
CCTTTTGCCCGAAATCATCACGGCGGACCTGGTCGTGCAGGCCGTCGACAAAGTTTTTAAGGCCGCCATAGACGCGGAAAAGAAACCCAAGGAGGCTTTATGAAAGCGAAAGTATTTTTTCTCGCATTGGCCGTGATCGCGCTGGCTTTTCCCCGCCTTGCGCGCGCGGACGTGCAGGTCGGGGAAATCGCGCCCGACTTTACCTTGACCGACATCGAAGGGAAGAAGCAGACCCTCGTCGGCCAGCAGGGCAATTACGTGGTCCTGGAATGGACGAATCCCGATTGTCCTTTTGTCCATAAGCAGTATGACAGCGGCACCATGCAGGCGCTGCAAAAGGAAATGACTTCCAAAGGGGTTGTGTGGTTTTCCATTGCTTCGTCGGCGCCCGGCAAACAAGGGCATTATTCCGCCAAAGAATGGAAGCAGATTGTCACGGACAGGAAGGCGTTCCCCACGGCTGTCCTGCTCGACCCCAAGGGGCTCGTTGGAAAACAATATGGCGCCAAAACCACGCCGCATATGTACGTCATCGATCCGAAAGGCGTGCTGATCTATGAGGGCGCCATCGACAGCATTCCTTCGGCGGATCCCGCCGACATCAAGGAAGCCACCAATTACGTGAGCCAGGCACTGAACGAGGCCATGAGCGGCCAGCCCGTGAGCACGCCGTCCACCAAGTCCTACGGCTGTTCGATCAAATACGCTTCCTGACGCGGGCTTTTTTTTCCGGTTAAAAAACACAGGCCTAACATTCCGGACTTTTTCCAGCAAGTTCTAGCAAATGGCGGGCCGGGGTTGCCACGCCGGACCTCCGCACGCATACTTCTCACGGACTTCTCCGCTCGAAAAAGGCCGTTTTAATTTGTTATAACGCACTATATTTATTGGATAGCTGCGGCGCGGCCGCCATTTGGTAAAGGACTCCGGCTAAGGTATCTTTTGGATAGAGGCACGGGCCAAGTGCCGTGTCCGCCGGAGCCGGTTATGCCGAACTGTTTTTCCCGCATTCTTCTTCTCGCCGTAACTCTTTTGGCAACAGGTTGTCACCACCTCGACCGCAAGGGCATTATCAGCACCGAGCTTCCTCTCACGCTCGATGACCTCGGTGAAATCAAGGCCGGAGAAGAAAACCACGAACGGGTCCTGGAAAATTACCGCGTTTTCGACAGCCCCAAACTCCAGGCCTACATCAGCAAGATCGCCGACAACATCGCGGCGGTTTCCACGCGCCCGCATCTGCCGTATAAAATCATTCTCCTGGATGATGAGGAGGTCAACATGTTCGGCGGGCCGGGAGGCTATATTTACATGACGCGGGGGCTCCTCAACTTTGTCGGCACCGAGGATGAGATCGCCGCGCTCCTCGCGCATGAGATCGGGCACATTTCCCATTACGATTATTCTTCGATCCCGCAGCACACCAACATGAAGAAGCTGCATCAGTACATGCTGAAAGGGAGCGAGCTGGCCCGCGACAGCATCGGCACTTACGGCACGGCGATCAATTACGGGTTGAAGGGCATGGAAAAAGCCGCGCCATACGTCAGCCGGAGATTCAATGCGGATGCTGAAATCGTGGCCGACGACATGGCCATCAAATTCATGACCCAGGCAGGCTATGACGCCCGCGGGCTCCAGACGTTCATGGACCGCCTCTCGAAAGTGGAGATGGGGGACGTGGGCCGGTTCGTTCTGTTCATGAACGCGCATCCGCCTTTCCAGGACAGGCGCATGATGCTGGACGAGCGCCTGGCTAAAATGACCTTCGACGAAAAGGCCGTCTCCATCGAATTCAAGGCCGACACGCTGGCCGAAGTCCGGCAGACCAGCGTTAATGCGCCGAGTTCCATCCTCTTCGTGCCCCAGCTCGGAGTGCACCACGTGACGCCGCTTGCGCTCGAAGACCTGCAGCGCAAAGAATCCCTGCAGCAAAAAGCGGACGCTCACTAAGAGCCTATCCCGTTCAACCGGCGGTTGAGCAAGTTCTCCGAGGAAGTTCTTTTCAAGCCGCCGCCTCTCGGTTATGATTTCCGTGATCTATGAAGCTGACCGAAATCTTCCTCAAAAACAAACGGACTTTTTCATTCGAATTTTTCCCGCCCAAGACCGACGAAGGCGAAGCCAAGCTCTTCGATACGGTCCGCGAGCTGAAAGAGCTTTCGCCTTCCTTTATATCTGTGACCTACGGGGCCATGGGCACCACCCGGCAGAACACGCTGCGTATCGTCCGCAAGATCAAGAATGAGATCGGCCTGGAAGCGGCGGCGCACCTGACCTGCGTCGGCCATCCCCGCGGCGAGATCCGCAAGGTGCTGGAAGACCTCAAGAGCGCCGGCATCGAGAACATCGTCGCGCTGAGGGGGGACCCGCCCAAAGGGGAGACCTCGTTCCGGGCGGCCGAGAACGGTTTCCGTTATGCCTCCGAGCTTGTCCGCTTCATCCGCGAGCAAAACGACTTGGGACAGGCTTTTTCGCTCGCGGTCGCGGGTTATCCCGAAGGGCATATGGAATGCCGCGACCTGCAAAAAGACCTCGATCATTTGAAAATGAAAGTCGATGCCGGGGCTGATGCCGTGATCACCCAGCTTTTTTTCGACAACCGCGACTATTTCGATTTCGTGGACCGCGCGCGCAAGGCCGGCATCCTCATCCCCATCATCGCCGGCATCATGCCGGTCACGCACGGGCCGCAGATCCAGAGATTCGCGGGCATGTGCGGCGCGAAAATCCCGCCGGAAATGATGAAGGCCATCGAACGGTTCGGCGAAGACCAGGCCTCAGTGGAAAGTTTCGGGATCGATTACGCGGTCCGGCAATGCGATGAGCTGCTTCGCCGCGGAATTCCCGGCATTCATTTCTACACGCTGAACAAATCCAAGGCCACGCGCGACATCTGCCGCAATTTAGGGCTTGCAAAAACAAAGTAACAAAGACAAAATGTTGCTGCTTGATCAGGAAGCATGGTGATTTGCGTCTGAGTCAGAGGTTTTCCTGGAGCCCGCGATAAAGTCCCCGCGCGGGAATTTGGGACGGGCTCCCAACCCCCAACGAAAGGACCCTGCTGTGGACGATGAGAATCAAATCAATCAGCTTCGCATGTACACGGTTCAGGAAGCCAACGGGCTCATTCCCCAGTTGACCGAACTCATCCACCAGGTGCAAGCCAAGAAAAAGCAGATTTCCTTTTTGGAAGTGGAAATCGACCTGATGGAGCTTGTCGGAGGCGGAAAGAGCAAAGCCGTCCAGACTGGGATGGCCGCGTACGAAAAAGCTGTGAACGAGTTTTACGGGATCATTGATTCGATTCACCAGTTCGGCTGCATGTTGAAGGATGTGGACCGCGGTCTTGTGGATTTTTACACGGTCTATCAGGGACGGGTGGTTTATTTGTGCTGGCAGCTCGGCGAAACCGAGATTACCTGCTGGCATGACATCGGAAAAGGGTATACGAGCAGGACTCCTCTGGAGCCCCAGCGCGACATCCTTTAATAATAGGACAAATCAGGAGACCTCATGCCGGCGGCTTCTAAAACCGCAAGTTCTTCTTCTGCCCTTAAAGAGGGGGCAAGCGCCCCTGCTTTTAACCTTCCGTCCACGGAAGGGGCGAATATCCGGTTGTCGGACTATAAAGGAAAGAAGAACGTGGTCCTTTACTTCTATCCCAAAGACGATACCCCGGGCTGCACCCGGGAAGCCTGCGATTTTCGCGACAACCTCAAGAAGATCCAAGCCCGGGACGCCGTCATCCTCGGAGTCAGCCCCGATTCGGTGGCGGCCCACGATAAATTCAGGGATAAGTACAAATTGCCCTTTACGCTGCTCAGCGACGAGAGTAAAGAAATGCTAGAAAGATATGGCGTTTGGAAGGAAAAGTCGCTTTATGGGCGTAAATACATGGGGGTGGAAAGGACGACCCTCATTATTAATAAGAAGGGGCAGATATCCCGGATCTTCCCCAAGGTGAAGGTCGAGGGGCACTGGCAGGAAGTGCTGGAAGCCCTTGAAAACGCCTAAGTTTACCCTCCCGCCAAGGCCTAAAAAAGGCTTGTTGATAAAGTCTTTTTTGCTATAATATTCGCCCGACGCTTAATGTCCGGAGAAGTTTCTTCCAAGAACCTTCTTTTCAATCCTGCTCAGTTCTGTAATTAGGGCGGCCTAAAGCCGCCTTCATTTTATCAACGGGGAGTTATCCATTGGCCGATATTACGATTAAACAATTACTCGAAGCCGGTGTCCATTTCGGGCACCAGACGCAGCGCTGGAATCCGAAGATGAAGAAGTATATTTTCGGGGAGCGCAATGGCATCTACATTATTAATCTCGAAATCACGGTTCAGTACCTGAAAAAAGGCCTCGAGTATGTGAAGGGCATCGCCGGAGAAGGAAAAGAAATCCTTTTCGTCGGCACCAAGAAGCAGGCGCAGGACCCCATTTCCGATGCGGCGCAGAAATGCGATATGCCGTACGTGAACCAGAGATGGCTCGGCGGCATGCTCACCAATTTCGATACCATCCGCAAGTCGCTCGGCCGTCTGGACATGATCGACCAGATGGAAAAAGACGGCAGCTTCCAGTTCGTCACGAAGAAAGAAGCCGGCTCCCTCAAGAAAGAACGCGAAAAGCTGCAGAAGAACCTCATGGGTATCCGCGCCCTCAAGCGCCTGCCTGGGGCGATCTTCGTGATTGACGCGAAGAAAGAAGAGATCGCGATCAAGGAAGCCCGCAAGCTTGGCATTCCGGTCATCGCGGTCCTCGATACGAACTGCGATCCCGATGTTGTGGATTGGCCGTTCCCCGGCAATGACGACGCCATCCGCGCCATCAAGCTTTTCTGCGAAAGCGTGGCCGAAGCCGCGAAAGAAGGCCGTGACGGCTTTAAGAAGATCGTGGCCGAACAGGAAGCGCAGCGCGCAAAGGAAGCCGAAGAAAAGGCGGAAGCGGCTGCTGCCGACAAAGCCGGTTCGCCGCTCTCCGAAGAGCAGCCCGAACTCGCCGCCGTCGTGGAAAAGGCCGAGAAAGTCGCGCAAGTCGAAAAAGATAAGAAGCAGAAAACCGAAAAAGCCCCGAAACCGCTTCGCAAGTAATCCCGGGCCGCAGGCCCTGATCAAAGGAATCAGCGAATGACCATGAGCACGGAAGCCAACGACAAATCGAACATCGTCAAGCTGCGCGAGTTGACCGGCGCGGGCATGATGGACTGCAAGAATGCGCTCGTGGAAGCCAAGGGCAGCCTCGAAGAAGCCCAGAAGATCATCCGCAAGAAAGGCCTCGACATCGCAAAGAAGAAGTCGACGCGCGAGGCCAAGGAAGGCCAGATCATTTCCTACATTCATGCCGGCGGCAAGCTCGGCGTGCTTCTGGAAGTCAACTGCGAGACGGATTTCGTGGCCCGCAACGAGACGTTCCAGGCCTTCATCCGCGATGTCGCCATGCAGATCGCGGCCGCGCACCCGCTGTTCGTGAGCGAGGAAAGCATCCCGCAGGCCGAACTGGACAAGGAAAAGGAAGTTTACAAGAGCCAGGTGGCGGGCAAGCCGCAGGACGTTCAGGACAAAATCATCCAGGGCAAGCTCACGAAAAGGTTCGAAGAGATCTGCCTTTTGCATCAGAAGTTCATCAAAGACGATTCGAAGACGATTGCCGATTACCTGAACGAGACGATTGCGAAAATCGGAGAGAACATCATCATCCGGCGTTTCGTGCGGTACGAAGTCGGCGGCAGTCTTTAAGCCGTACAACCCCTAGAAATTTCGATGGCAAAACAGTCGAAAAGTCCTTCCGCCTACAAGCGCGTCCTCCTCAAACTTTCCGGTGAAGCCCTTCAAGGCGACGCGGGATTCGGCGTCGACCCCAAAATTGCCGCCTCCATTGCCGAGCAGATCAAGGAAGTCTATGAAATGGGCGTGGACCTCGCCTGCGTCATCGGCGGCGGCAACTTTTTCCGCGGCCTTCAGGGCGCCGAGGCGGGCATGGAACGCTCCACGGCCGACTACATCGGGATGCTGGCCACGATCATGAATTCGCTGGTGCTCCAGGAAGCCCTGGAAAAGATCGATGTGCCGACCCGCGTGCAGTCGGCGATCGACGTCCACAAACTGGCCGAGCCTTATATCCGCCGGAAAGCGATGCGCCACATGGAAAAGCGCCGCGTCGTCATTTTTGCCGCGGGCACGGGCAATCCTTATTTCACGACCGATACCGCCGCGGTGCTGCGTGCCGTCGAGGTCGGCGCGGATGTAATCCTCAAGGCGACGAAAGTCGACGGCATTTACACGAGCGATCCCGTGAAGGACAAAAAGGCCAAGAAGTTCGAAGAGCTTCCTTATATTGAGGTCTTGAAAAAACGGCTCAAGGTCATGGATGCCACGGCGGTTTCCCTTTGCATGGAAAATGACCTGCCGATCATTGTTTTTGATCTGACGCGGCGGGGGAACATCCGCCGGGTGATCGCCGGAGAACGCATCGGTACTCTGGTCCATTCGTAAAACACCCACCTCTAGGAGGTTGCGATGATTGCCTCTCCCGAAGTCAAAAAAGTCGTTGATGAAATGCAGAAGAGCATGTCCAAGGCCGTGGAATCGACGCGCAAGGAATTCAAAAACATCCGCACGGGCCGCGCTTCGATCGCTCTTGTAGAAGGCATTCAGGTCAATTATTACAACACGCCGACGCCGTTGAA
>DATJFP010000047.1 GCA_035495615.1 Verrucomicrobiia bacterium
GGTGCGCATCTCGAGCCTTCCGGGCACTGACCCGTGGGCGGTGACCAGCGTATCGGCGGGCCTTTTCCAGATCGTGGGCGCCCTGCAGATGTCGGTGCCGAATGATACGACGCCGGTGCAGTGGCGCATCAATTCGAGCGGAAATGAAATCAAGTGGAATGCGACCGGTTCCATCGCGAACGTGAAACTGGAATATTCGACCAACGGCGGCACGAGCTGGTCGACGGTGATCGCGTCCACGCCTTCAGGCGCGGGTAATGACAAGAGCTACGCGTGGACGATTCCGTCGAATGCGACGATCACCAACGGCGGCCTGAGATTCCGCGTGCTGGATGCCGCCAACACCAACATCAGCGACACGGCGGACGCGGCCAGTTCGCTCCTGGCGAATTTCGCGATCACGGCGCCGGTGCTTGGGAATGTGTGGGTGGCAGAGAACACGCAGACGATTCAGTGGTCGACGCCGCAGGCGGGCGTGCCGGCGAACGTGAAGATCGAATACGACCTTGGCGGCGGCTGGCAGAATCTGCCGGAAACCGACGGCACGGCCAACGACGGCATCGTGACCAACAGCGGAAGCCGCAACTGGACGCTCGGCACGACGCTGACGACCTCGGCCAAGATCCGCATCTCGGATCCGGCGAACGCGTCCAGCATCATGGTCAGCGATCCGTTCAAGATCCGCGGCAGCCTGACCATGACGGCGCCGAATACGGGCACGGAATCCTGGGAAGTCGGCACGACGAACAATATCACCTGGACGAAAAAAGGCGCGATCACGGCCGTGAAACTGGAGCTTTCCACGGCAGGCGATGATCCGCTGGCTTACGAGCCGCTGGTCGACGACAACGGCCTGGATACGCAGAACATCGACGTGTCGGGTGCGGGGCCCTACACCTTCGCCTGGAAAGTCCCGAATCAACCCGGCATTACGACGACGGCCGCGCGCATCCGGGTGGTCGATGCGTCGGATCCGACGGTCTATGATCCGGCGAACGCGAATTTTACCGTGAAAGGCCGTGTGCAGCTCAGCACGCCGAACGGGGGAGAAAATCTGATCGTCGGGAACCCGTTTGCCGTGACCGGCACCGTCTTCGGCCCCATCAGCAGCGTGAAACTTTACTACTCTAAAAACGGCGGCGCGACCTATGACTTTCCCATGGAAGGCTGCGAGACCGTCGCGGTTTCCACCGGCGCCTTCAGCTGCAACTGGAGCGTGCCGGACATCATAGGTTCCAACCTGAGCGTCAAAGTGACGGACGCCAATAACGCCCTCGTGAATGACGTTTCGGACGCGGTTTTCAGCGTGAAGGGCAGCGTGACCTTGACGGCGCCGGTTTCCGGCAACGTATGGACCGCGGGCAGCGTCAACAACATCGTCTGGGACCGCACCGGCACCATCGGCAACGTCGACCTTTTTTACAACGTGAACAACGGCTCGTGGAACACGATCGCGTCCGGCGTGGCCTCGCCTCTTGCAAGCGGCAATTCCTTCGCCTGGACCGTGCCGACGAGCAACATCGTTTCGGCCAACGTCAAAGTCAAGATCGACAGCCCCAGCCTTTTGTCCTCGGCCGTGTCGAGCTCCTTTACCGTCAAGGGCAGCCTTACGCTGACCTATCCGGATGCGGCGGGCATTGATGTGACCCTCGGCGATACCATGAATGTCACCTGGAACGTGGCCGGTAACATCGGCAACGTGAAAGTCGAATATTATGACGGCACCGCGTGGAGCACGATTACTTCATCGGCTCCCGAGGCGGGCCCGTTTGCGCTGCTGCTCGACGCTCCGAACACGACGGCGGCCACTGCGGCAGCCAAGGTGAGGATCAGTGACGCGGACGACGCCACGGTTTTCGACACCTCCGCGAACGACTTCCTGGTCCGGCCGTTCCTGCAGGTGACGAGTCCCGCGGGCGGCGAGGCCTGGGTCGTGGATTCGACGCACAACATCACCTGGAACAAAATCGGTTCGAACGTGGCCAACGTGAAGATCGAATACTCGACGGACAGCGGCGCGACCTACCCGAACGCCATCACGCTTTCGACGGCCAACGACGGAACGCACCCGTGGCTGATCCCGGACAACATCCAGAACGTCAAAAACATGAAAATCAAGATGTCCAGCCTTCCGACCAGCGATCCCTGGGCCGTGACCGCGCTTTCGACCGGCCTTTTCCAGATTGTGGGCGCGCTGCAAATGGCGGTGCCGAATGACACGACGCCCGTCCTCTGGCGCGCCGGTTCTTCGGCGAACGAAATCAAATGGGACGCCACCGGCTCCATCGCGAACGTGAAGCTGGAATATTCGACCAACGGCGGCACGAGCTGGTCGACGGTCGTGGCGTCCACGCCTTCAGGGGCGGGCGCGGGCAAGAGCTATGGCTGGAACATTCCTTCGAACGTCGCGCTGACGTCCGGCAATTTCAGGATCCGCGTGCTCGACGCGGCCAACACCAACGTGTTCGACGTCGCGGATGCCGCGAGCTCCATGATGACGGATTTCACGATCACGGCGCCTATCGCGGGGAACGTCTGGCAGGCGGAAAATACGCATACGATCACCTGGTCCACGCCCCAGGCCGGTGTTCCGGCAAACGTGAAGATCGAATACAATCTGAACGACGGCAACGGCTGGCAGCCCATCGCCGAAACCTCCGGCACGGCCAACGACGGCATCGTGACCAACACCGGCAGCCAGAACTGGACGCTGGGAACCGGCATTTCCGCCTCCGCCAAGATCCGGATCTCCGACTCGACGAATGCGCAAAGCGCCGTCGAAAGTAATCCGTTCAAGATCCGCGGCAGTCTCACCGTGACCGCTCCGAACAATCTCGAATCCTGGGAAATCGGCACGATCAACAACATCACGTGGACGAAGAAAGGAAATATTTCGGCCGTGAAGCTGGAACTTTCCACCGCGGGAGATGATCCGGCGCAGTATGAGGCGATGGTCGACGCCGACGGCAAAGACACGCAGAACATTGACGTTTCCGGCGCGGGCCCGTACACCTTCGCCTGGAAAATTCCGGACCAGGCCGGCATCAATACCGTCAATGCCCGCGTCCGGATCACCGACGTCTCGGACCCCACCGTGCTTGATCAGTCCAACGGCGATTTCACCATCAAGGGCCGCGTGCAGTTGAGCAATCCCAACGGCGGCGAGACGCTCACCGTCGGGGTGCCGGCGGCCGTCAACGGCACCGTGTTCGGCCCGATCCCGAGCGTGGACCTCTATTATTCCATCAACGGAGGCACGACCTACGACTACCCGGTGGAAGGCTGCGCGACCGTCGCCACCTCCGCCGGTAATTTCAGCTGCAACTGGAACGTGCCGGACCGCGTAGGCCCGAATGTCCGTATCAAGGCTGTTGACAGCGGCAATCCGCTCGTCTTCGATACTTCCGACGCGAATTTCGCCATCAAGGGCAGCGTGACGATTACGGCGCCTGTCTCGGGAAACATCTGGTATGCCGGTGACACGAACAACATCGTCTGGGACCGCACGGGCACGATCGGCAACGTGGACCTTTACTACAACGTCAACGGCGGCGCCTGGACGACAATCGCTTCCGGCATTGCCTCGCCGCTTCTCTCGGGCAACTCTTTCACGTGGAGCGTGCCGACCGACCAGATCGTTTCCGCGAATGTGAAGGTCAAGATCGACGGCGCGAACCTTGTGGCCCCGTCGGTGTCCAATGCGTTTACAGTCAAAGGGAAATTGATCCTGAGCTATCCCGACGCGGCCGGCATCGACCGCTCGCTCGGCGACAACCTGACGGTCACATGGACAGTCGCCGGCGACATCGGGAACGTGAAGGTCGAATATTATGACGGCACGGCCTGGAGCACCATCAGCACGACGGCGCCGCAGGCGGGCCCGTACACGTTCGTGCTGGACGCGCCGAACACGACCGCGGCGACTGCCACGGCACGCGTGAGGATTTCCGACGCCGATGATGCCACCGTGACCGACACGTCCGCCAATGATTTCATGGTCCGGCCGCTGCTGGCAGTCACGAGCCCGGCCGGCGCGGAAGAGTGGGTGGTCGCGACCACGCAGAACATCACGTGGAATCACATCGCCTCCAACGTCGCGAACGTCAAGATCGAGTATTCGAAAGACAGCGGGGTCACTTATCCGGACGTAATCGCGTCTTCGACGGCCAACGACGGCACGCATCCGTGGCTCATTCCGGACGACATCCAGACCATCAAGAACATGCGCATCAAGATCTCTTCTCTCCCGACGACAGACGTCTGGGCCGTCGCGGCGTTTTCCCAGGGGTTTTTCCAGATCATCGGCGCGCTGCAGATGGTGACGCCGAACGACTCGACGGGCGTCAAATGGCGCGTCGGCACGGCGCAGGACATCAAGTGGAACGCGACCGGCTCGATCGCCAACGTAAAACTCGAGTATTCTTCCTCCGGGTCCGGAGGCCCGTGGACGACGCTCGTCGCTTCCGCGCCTTCCGGAGCGGGGACGAATAAGTCTTACACCTGGACAATCCCGATCAATATTCCGTTCGTCAAAGATAATTTCCGGATCCGCGTCCTTGACGCGTTGAACACGAACGTGTTCGACGTGGCGGACGCCAGCAGCTCGATTCTGGGCGACTTTACGATCACTGCTCCCGTCGCGGGGAATGTCTGGCAGGCGGAAAATACGCACACGATCACCTGGGCCACGCCTCAGGCGGGCGTGCCGGCGACCGTCAAAATCGAATATGACCTCAATGACGGAAACGGCTACCTGCCCATCGCGGAGACCTTCGGCACGGCCAATGACGGCGTCGTTTCCAACAGCGGCAGCCAGAACTGGACGCTGCCCGTGGGGCTTTCGGCCGCGGCCCGCATCCGCGTCTCGGATCCCGCCGACATCGATAGCGCGCGCACGAGCGATCCGTTCAAGATCCGCGGCCGCCTGACCTTGACGGCGCCCAATGGCCTCGAGTCCTGGGAAATCGATACGCTGCATGACATCACGTGGACCAAGAAAGGTAACATCGCGGCCGTGAAACTCGAGATTTCGACCGCGGGGGATGATCCGGCGCAGTACGAGGCGCTTGTCGACGCGGACGGCAAGGACACGCAGAACATCGATACGACAGGCGCGGGTCCGTACACTTTCAACTGGAAAATCCCGAACCAGGCCGGTATTACGACGATCAACGGCAGGATCCGGATCGTGGATGCCACGGACTCGACGGTGCTCGATCAGTCCAACGGTGATTTCACGATCAAGGGCCGCGTGCAGGTCCTCACTCCGAACGGCGGCAATTCTCTGACCGTCGGCGTGCCTTACGCGGTCACGGGCTCGGTCTTCGGCCCCATCGCGAACGTCAATCTCTATTATTCGACCAACGGCGGCGCCACCTATGACTACCCGGTGGAAGGCTGCGCCACGGTTGCCGTGAGCCAGGCGGCTTTCAGCTGCAACTGGAATGTTCCGGACATCGTCGGCCTGCCGCTGCGCATCAAGGCTGTCGACGCGAATAACCCGGTCGTGTTCGACACCTCCGACAGCAATTTTGCGGTCAAAGGCGGCGCGACGCTGACCTCGCCGACTTCTTCCAGCGTCTGGATCGCGGGCGAAGCCAACAACATCACCTGGGACAGGACCGGAAACATCGGCAATGTCGATCTGTATTACAGCGTCAATGACGGCCCATTCAACACGATCACGACGAGCGTGCCGTCGCCTCTGGCCACCGGCAACAGCTTCTCGTGGGTGCTTCCGACGACGGCCATCGTATCGAATAATGTGAAGGTCAAGATCGACGGCGCGAATCTCGTCGGGCCGAATGTCACGCAGGCGTTTGCGGTCAAAGGCAAGCTGACGCTCACCTATCCTGATGCCGCCGGCATCGAAACCGTCCTTGGCAATGTCATGAACGTCACCTGGACCGTGGCCGGCGATATCGGAAACGTCAAAGTCGAATACTTTGACGGCACGTCCTGGACGACGGCAACCACCACGGCGCCGGAAGCAGGCCCTTATGCCATGACGCTCAATGCGCCGCTCACGACGGTCGCGACCATGGGCGCCCGCGTCCGCATTTCCGACGCGGACGACGGCACGGTCTCCGATACTTCCTCGAACGATTTTGTGGTCAGGCCGCACCTTCTTGTTCTTACTCCGGGCGGCAGCGAAGCCTGGGAAGTCGGAAGCACGCACAACATCACGTGGGAGGCGATCGGCTCGAATACGGCGAACGTCAAGATCGAATATTCGACCGACAACGGAGCCACTTATCCGAACGTGATCGCGGGTTCCACGCCGAACGACGGATCGTTCGGCTGGCTGATTCCCGACAATATTCAAAGCGTCCAAAACATGAAGGTGCGCATGCAGACCCTGCCGGCGACGGACCCGTGGTCGGTCACGGCGGCATCGAACGGCCTTTTCCAGATCATCGGCAAGCTTCAGTTGACGCAGCCCGGTGACACGACGGGCGTCAAATGGCGCATCAACAGTTCCGGCAATGAAATCAAGTGGAACGCCACGGGTTCGATCGTGAACGTCAAGCTCGAATATTCGACGAACGGACTGACCGGGCCCTGGAGCACGATTGTCTCCTCCACGCCTTCCGGTTCGGGCAATGACAAGAGCTATTCGTGGACGATTCCCTCCAATTTCCCGATCGTGAAGGATAATTTCCGGGTCCGGGTGCTGGATGCCGCGAACACGAACGTGTACGACACGGCGGATGCCGCCAGCTCCACCCTCGCCAACTTCACGTTCGTTGCGCCGGTGTCCGGAAATGTGTGGGTCGCGGAAAGTTCTCAGACGATCACGTGGACGACGCCGGTCAACGGCCTGCCCGCCAACGTCAAGATCGAGTACAACCTGAATGACGGCTCGGGCTGGCAATTGCTTCCCGAATCCGACGGCACGCCGAACGACGGCATCGTGACTAACAGCGGAAGCCGGAGCTGGACCCTGGGCACGGGACTGTCGGCGGTGGCCCGCGTGCGCATTTCAGATGCCCTTGATTCGGACAGCCTGATCACCAGCGATGCGTTCAAGATCCGCGGCTCGCTCACCATGACCGCGCCGAACACGGGCATCGAATCCTGGGAAATCAATACCTTCAATAACATCAACTGGACGAAAAAAGGAAACATCACCGCGGTCCGCCTGGAATTCTCCAACAACGGCGACGATCCCGCGAGCTATGAGCCTCTGGTCGACGCGGACGGCAAAGACACGCAGAATATCGATACCACAGGTCCCGGCCCCTATACCTTTAACTGGAGAATTCCGGACCAGCCGGGCATCACCACGACTTCGGCGCGCGTGCGGGTCCTGGACGCCTCGGATCCGACGGTCTACGATCCCGCCAATTTCAATTTCACGATCAAGGGCCGCGTGTCGCTCACGACCCCGAACGGCGGGGAGACGCTGGGAGTCGGAACGCCTTATGCCGTAAGCGGCTCAGTCTTTGGCCCGATTACGAGCGTGAAGCTCTATTATTCCACTAACGGCGGCCTGACCTATGACTATGCCATGGAAGGCTGCTCGGTGGTGGCCGTGGCGGGCGGCGCGTTCAGCTGCAACTGGAGCGTGCCCGACAAAATCGGCTCGAACCTCCGCGTGAAGGTTGAAGACGCGAACAACCCGCTTGTCTTCGACGTTTCGGATGCGAATTTCTCGATCAAAGGCAGCGCGGTCATCACGGCCCCGATCTCGACCTCGGTCTGGGGCGCCGGCGAAAGCCGCAACATTATCTGGAACGCGAACGGCACGATCGGCAACGTCGATCTTTTCTATTCCAACGACGGCGGCACGAACTGGACCACGATCGCTTCCGGCGTCGCGACCACACTGGCGGTCGGGAATACGTTCAACTGGACGCTTCCCACGGACAACATCGTTTCCCTGAACGTCAAAGTCAAATTGCAGGGCAACGGCCTGATTGCGCCTGCGATTTCGGACGCGTTCACGGTCAAAGGAAAAATTACGCTGACCTATCCGGATGCGGCCGGCATCGAAACCACGCTGGGCGGTACGCTGAATGTCACCTGGACACGCGCAGGCGACATCGGGCCCGTGAAGGTCGAATATTACGACGGGACGAGCTGGTCCCTGATTACCATGAGCGCGCCCCAGGACGGCCCGTACGCCATGCTCCTCGACGCGCCGAACACGACCCTGGCGACGGCGGGCGCTTTGATCCGCGTTTCAGATCCGGACGACGCGACGGTTTCCGACACCTCCTCCAATGCCTTCAAGGTGCTTCCGCTCCTGCAGGTCACGGCGCCGGCCGGCGGCGAATCGTGGAAGGTGAGCGACACGCATAACATTACCTGGAACTTCAAAGGAACGAACGTGGCGACCGTCAAAATCGACTACTCGAAAGACGGCGGCGTCACCTACAACGACGTGATCGCGGCATCGACGGCAAACGACGGCGACTTTGCATGGCTGATTCCGGACAGCATCACGGCGGCCCCGAGCGTGAAGGTGCGCATTTCGAGCCTTCCCGAAGCCGATCTGTTTGCCGTGCGCGCGGTGTCGAACGGCCTTTTCAAAATCATCGGCGGCCTGCTGCTTTCTTCGCCGACAGGCACGGACAAATGGGGCGTGGGCACGGCCCATGACATCAAATGGACGCGCACGGGATCGGTGGCGAACGTCCGTCTCGATTATTCCACCGACAACGGCACCACCTGGAACCAGATCGCGGGTTCGGTTCCGGGCGGCCAGGGCGACACCGGATACACCTGGACCGTCCCGAACGCCGCGGGCATTGTATCGACGACGGTGAAGGCACGCGTTTCCGATGTCACGGACGCGAGTGTGTTCAACGTTTCGCCGACGTTCTCGATCACGCCTTCCTTTATTATTACGGCGCCCGCGCTCGGGCAGAACGTGCCGGTCAACAAGAACTTCACGATCGCGTGGACGCGCCAGGGCCAGAACCCGACCGTGAACCTCTATTATTCCAAGGACGGATTCTCGGGCCCCGGCATTCCGATTGCGCTCGGCGCTTCGAACAACGGTTCCTATGCCTGGGCCGTTCCCGATTTTGCCGAGCTGAGCACCGGCCCGCTGCCTTTGCAGGTCCGCGTGGCCTATCCCGCTGACGAGACCGCTTATGACGATTCGGATGTGTTCCATGCCGTTGCAGGCTTCACGGTCGTGTCGCCGAACGCGGCGAGCGACAAATGGGATGTGGGCAGCGCGCAGACGATCCGCTGGAAATCCACCAGCGCGAATTCGCCGCAGGCCAAAATCCGGTATTCCGTGGACGGCGGCGCGACGTTTCCTTTCACCCTCACTTCCACGGCGGGCAACAGCGGCGCGCCCGATGCGGAACGCACCTGGAGCTGGCCGTCGGTTCCGGATACGATCACGTCTCAGTTCAAAGTGCGTGTCGAAGATGCGAATGATGCGACCGCCTTTGATGATTCCGATGCCAACGCCAAGATCAAGGCTTATTTCGAGGTCCTGACGCCGTCGGCCGTGAACATTACCGCCACCGTAGGATCGACCTACAACATCACGTGGGGATGGGAAGGTACGGTCACAGACGTCCTGTTGTCCTACTCCAAAGACAATTTCGCCACTTCGTCGACGATCAACGGCGGCCTTCCCACGGCCAATGACGGCGTCTACGAATGGACCGTCCCTGACGACATCACGTCTTCGCCGCTGGTGAAAGTGCGCGTCCGCAGCAGCCTTGATTCGGATGCGGTCGACATTTCCGACAACGCGTTCAAAATCCGCGGCAATTTCACGATCACCAAGCCGAACGGCACGGACCGCTTCAAAATCGGGTTGAGTGATACGATCCAGTGGACGACGGTCGGCAATATTCCGAACGTGCGCGTGGTCGCTTACTCCACGCTGCCCGGAGACACCGGGTTCCCGTACACCGCGGCCGCACCGCTCGTCATCGCCAACAGCGTGGCGAACGTCCCCAACGGCAATAAAACCTACACCTGGTCGCCGATCCCGAACATGCCTTCGGCGAACCTGCGCGTGCGCGTCCTCGACGTCAACGATACAACCGTCTACGACGATTCGGATGCCGATTTCCGCATCCAGGGCCAGTTCACGGCCACCAATCCCATGTTCACCGCCGTGCCGGTGGGCTCGACGCAGACGATCACCTGGACGTGGGGCGGCAGCATGCCGAACGCGGTCATCGAATACTCCGTGGACGGGGGAGCCTACGTTCCCATCCAGGAAAACGAGGGCACGCCCAATGACGGCATTGTCACCAACGACGGGTCCTTTGACTGGGTTGTGCCGGACACGATTTCCGCAGACGTGAGAATCCGCATCCGCGATCCGTTTGACAACGAAGTCCAGTCTGTCACCAATCCCTTCAAGATCCACGGCTTCCTGGACTGGACGTTTGCGCAGCCCGCGCAAAAATGGGTCGTCAATGAGAACCATGCGCTGACCTGGACTTCAACGGGGAGCATTCCCAACGTCCTGATTGAAGTTTCCACCAACAACGGCATGAACTGGTCTCCCATCAAGGAAAACGAGGGAACAGCCAATGACGGCATCGTTCCCAATACCGGCACTTACACCTGGAACATTCCCGACACGCCGTCGCCGACCGTCAAGCTGCGCATCTCCGATCCCAACGATCCGACGACGGTCAAAGACGTGACCGGTTTCACGTTCACCATCGACTATTACTACATTACGTGGCAGGTGCGCGACCTCCTGACCAACAACAGTCTGGACCAGTTGACCGTCTCTTCGAGCGACGGCTGGAACGCGTCGGCGCTTAACTCGCCGGTCGTCCACGGCCATCCGGCCGGCACTTACGTCGCCACCTGGACGCGCGTCGAATACGGCGACCAGCAGGTCAACTTTGTGGCCGACAGCGACCAGACCGTGACGATCTTCATGGAAACTCAGGTCGTCCACCTTTGGGAATCCGTGACGGAACTGGCTTATAACGCGGCCGCGGATACCGTCTCCATCGCTTCGACGCTGCGCCGCGATGGCAGCACGGTTTCGGGCGTGGTCAGCTGCACCATTCAATTCTATGACGCGGGCACGCTCATCAAGCAGTTCGACAACAACGGCGCCCCCGATGCCCAGGGCTTTTATAATTTCAACTGGGCCGCTCCCACCGGCCTGCAGTCCGGCAAGGTTTATAACGTCGTCACCACCATGAGCATCGCTTCCGGCGGCGTGTTCAAGACGCCGCGCACGTTCAACATCACCGACACCAAAAAACTGGAGGAGGTGTCTTCCGAAGTCGCGTCGAAGATCGACGTGCCTCTGTCCCAGGTCCGCGACAGCATTTCGAATACCGTGACGAACCAGCTCAGCGCGCAATCGGTCGTGATCCAGGGCCAGCTTGACGCGCAGACGACGGCTCTCAGCTCGCAGTTGAACAACCAGACCTCGCTCGTCTCGAACAAGCTGGACCAGCAAACCACCATTATCCAGACGCAGATGAACACCCTGACCGGTTCTCTCGTCAGCCTCGAGAACGCGACCACCGAGGTCCAGAACGCGACCGACGACGTCAAGTCAGCGACGTCTGACCTCGAAGAAACAAACATGAAATTTGCCGGACGCCTCCTTATTCCCACGTCCGTCCTGCTCGGCGACGACTTCGTCATCCGTTACCGCGGCGGCAAGACGGGCCTGATCCCGTTCCTGCGCGTCCTGAGTAACGAGGGTGAGCCCATCCTGCAGCAGCAGCCCATGAAGCCGGTGCCGGACGTCGAAGGCCTGTACGAATACGTCTTCCCGAGGATCAGCACCGCGGAATTCACGGCGGGCAAGGCTGTCACCGTCATGGTCGAAGAAAACGAGACGGGCAATTTCGAAGCCGGATCGGTCTTCATCGAATCCACGACGCTCAGCGAAGTGCAGGGCCTTGTGGCCGCGGGCATGGGTAAGAGCAAGGAACTGCAGGAAATCAGCGAGCAGATAAAAGGCGTTTCGAACGTGGTTTCCGAAAAAGGCTACATCGGCCAGATGCTGGAAGCGCTCAAGAAGCAGGTCACCGAGATTCCCGAAGTTCTGCGCAAGGACAGGTCGAACAAGAAAATGCAGAACCAGATCCAGGAAGTCGCCGAACAGATCAGTACGCTGGCCGGAGACAAGGGCCTGAATCTGGGCGAGCTCATGGACGTCAGCGTCCAGGAAGGCCTGGAACAGTCCCCGAGCCTGCGCGAAATCCGCAAGCGCTCCGATAAGATGCAGGGCGCCATCGAAGTTGTCCAGCAAACCATTGAACGCGAACTCGTAAACGATGAAACGCCGATCGTGGAAGTCGTTTACTCATAAACGGGCCTCGCGCCCCGGAGAAGCAACGATGAAGACCGTCCCGTCCGCCGCCCCGCAAAAGAAGAGTTCCCCGCGCTTTCTCATGGCCGGCCTCGCGCTTCTCGGGCTGGCGTGCGCGTCCATGGCCACAGCCCCGGACCTGCGTGCGCAGGAAGCCGAACGCGAGCCGGTCACGATCAGCGTGGTCGTCTCCAATCCGTCCAAGGAAAAGACGCAGACCATCCCGGTCAAGATCGACCTGCCGAAGGAAATCACGCCCTCGGAAATCGTCGAAAACGAAGGCCTTCAGGTTCAATACGACGACCAGCGATCCATTTATTTCCTGTACAACTCCAAGGTGGAACTCAAACCCAAACAGACGCGCGTTTTCAACGTCCAGGTCAAAGACGTCTGGTTTATCCCGAAGTCGGCGCTCGCGGAGGTAGGATCCGAAGCGCAGCGGCTGCTCGCCCGCCTGAAGGGGACGGAGTATTACGATTCCGGCAAACGCCTCTATGATCTCATCGGCGAAAAGGTTGCCGGCATCGAGGCCAAGCAGAATGACGAGACGCTCGGGCAAAAGCAGCGCATCGGCGCCTACCGCCTCAATCTCCTTGCCATGGAAGAGATCAAACAGCTGCTCGAGAAGATGGAAAAGATCCTGACGGTGACCGGCGGCGTGCCGACTCCGAACATTCCCGAAAAGCTGAAGTCCGACGCGCCGTCGGCGAAGACGACCTGGATGATTATTTTCGCGATCCTGATTTTCGTGGGATCGGTCGGATTGGTTTTTTTTGTCACCTGGTACCGGAAAGCCGCGGCCGAAAAAACGGTCCGCGACGAATCTCAGGGCGCTATGCCCGGCGATTTGCCGGGAGAGGACGTGAGAAACCGGGTGGCCTGATAAACCCTTCAACCGCGCGGCCGCGCCGCGCCGGAGGTAGGAGAAGTGCTGAAGGTAGTGTTGTTCAGTTCGAAGCAGATGATTTACGAAGGGCAGGCGCGAAGTGTGACCCTGCCCGGGGAACAGGGATGGTTTGAAGTGCACCCCTTCCACAAGCCTCTGCTTACCCGGCTCAAGGCCGGCTCCCTTCTCATCGATAAAACCCCTTTCGCCATCCGGCATGGCGCCGTCAAAGTCAAAAACAACGAAGTCGTCATCATGGCAAGGCCGGTGGGCGCCCTATGAGCCGGAACATCGCGCTGACCATCATTTTCATCATTTGCATCCTTGGGCCCTCGGGCGTATTCGCGGCGACCGGTTTTTCGAGCATCCAGGCCCTGGGCAGAAATCCGTCGGCGGCGCCGAAGATCATGAGCGCCATGACGCTTTGCCTGCTGTTTACCGAAAGCGTGGCGATCGTCGCCTTTCTGATCGCCTGGCAGTTGTTCGCGCCTAATTAAGGAATAACGACCGGGCCCGGGTGACGGGGCCCAAGGAGAAAAAATGCCTTTCGTCGGAACGTTTTTGTTTCTGCTCATTTTTTGCGGGGGACTGCTTTTCATTATGAACCGTGTCCTGAACACCCAGGCGCACCAGGTCACGCGCCAGCTCATGACCATTTCTGAAGAGCAGGACAAGAAAATCACGGAGCTGCAGAAACAGGCCAAGGACAACGAGCTCAAAGCCGCCCAGCTCATCAATGAGGCTCGCCAGGAAGCCGAGCGTGTCAAAAAAGAGGCGCGCGAAAAGGCGGACATGATCCTCGATCAAATGCAGCAGCAGGGCCGGACCGAGGCCGAGCACATCGTCAGCGAGGCCGTGAAAACGCGCGACGCCATGCGGCAGGAAATGGTCCAGCAGATGGAAAAAAAAGTGGTGGTGCGGGCCTGCCAGGTCGTACTGGAGATCCTGTCCGCCGAAGCCCGGAAAAGCGCGCATGAGCAGATGCTCTGCCAGCTCATGGAAGGCGGACTGCAGACGCTCGAGAAGATGGACTCGAGAGAGAAGATCGCCCGCGTCCGGATCGTCAGTGCCTTTCCCCTAGAGAGCGGGCTGCGCGCCAAGATCGAAGAAACCGTGCAGAAAAAACTGGGGCACCTGCCCGAAATCGCTGAGGTCGTCGATGAGAAACTCGTCGCGGGGCTGCGCATCGAATTGGGCCATCTGGTTCTGGAGGGTTCCCTGGCCTCACGCGTGAAGGAGTATCTGAAAAATGCCGCTTAATCCGGCCCGTTCTGCCCAACCGGGAAACGTTTTTGACGTGAGAGAAGTAGGTCGCGTCACGACCGTCAAGGAATTCATCGTCGAGGCCGAAGGCCTGCCTTCCTGCCTGAACGGCCAGAAGGTCGAATTCGAGAACGGCGACGTCGGCATGGTCATGGGCTTCAGCGAAAGCAAGGTGAAGATCCTGGGATTCGGCAATAAATCCGAACTGCACGCGGGCGACCAGGTGTATTCCAGGGGAGAGCCCTTTCACACGCCCGTGGGTGACGCATTTTTGGGGAGAATCATAACGAGCCTCGGAAAGCCGTTTGACGAACGCGAGGCGCCTCAGGCCGACAATTCTTTTCCCATCTTCAAGGACGCGCCCGGCGTCATGGACCGCAAGCCGCTTTCCGACCCGCTCGAGACGGGGCTGCGTATCATCGACGCCGCGTTTCCTCTTGCCAAGGGACAGCGGCAGCTCATCATCGGCGACCAGATGACGGGAAAGACCTCGATCATCACGGATACGATCCTGAACCAGAAGGGCAAAAACGTGATCTGCATTTACTGCGCGATCGGACAAAGCCGGTCGTCGTTCCTCAAGGTGCTGCGGCTTCTGCGGGAAAAAGGCGCCATGGATTATACGGTCGTCTATGCGGGCATCGCTTCCGTGCCTTTGGGCGAACAGTACCTCGCCCCGTATTCGGCCTGCGCGCTCGCGGAATATTTCGCGTCCAAGGGCCGCGATGTCTTCGTGGCCTTCGACGACCTGGGAAAGCACGCCTGGGCCTACCGCCAGCTTTCGCTGCTCTTGCAGCGTTCTCCCGGCCGCGAGGCGTATCCGGGCGACATCTTCTACATCCATTCGCAGCTCCTCGAACGGGCGGGGAAATTCGTGAGTGACCTGGGCGGCGGCACGATCAGTTTCTTTCCGGTCGTGGCGACGATCCAGGGCGACATCACCGGCTATATCCAGACGAACCTGATTTCGATCACCGACGGCCAAATTTATCTGAACACGAACCTTTTTCAAAAAGGCTTCCGGCCGGCCATCGACTTCGGACTCTCGGTTTCCCGTATCGGCAACCGCGCGCAGACCGAAGCGCTCCGGGAGATGAGCGGGAAACTCAGGCTGGAGTACCTTCAGTTCCAGGAATTGCAGCGGATGACCACGATGAAGGCGGATCTTTCCGACTCCGCCGAACAAAGGCTGCGGCGCGGCGAACTCATGAACCAGCTTTTCGTGCAGCCGAACACCAAGCCGTCGCCGCTTGCCGAGCAGCTCCTCTTTCTCTATGGGCTGCGTTCGGGCATTCTCGAGCAAAAGCCGCAGGACTGGCTCCGTTTCCGGGACAACGTGTTTGCGTGGATGCGCCAGCATTATCCGGGCATTCTCGAGGAGATCGGGGCCAAGAAAAAATGGGACGACGCGCTGAAGCAGAACGTGGATGAGGCGTTTAAGCGGTTTTTTTCACCCGGAGGCGCGGCATGATCCCGCTTGTCAAGCTCAAGCGTGAAGTGGAATTCAATGTCGAGCTGAAAAGCATCCTGAACGCGCTGAAGGGTATTGCGCTAAACCGCTTTTACGCGCTCCAGCGCCAGCTCACGGTCTTCGACCGCTTTCCGGCACTCGCCGGCGATATCCTGTCGGGCATCCCGCTGGAAAACATCGATCACCCTTACGTGCGTCCCGCGACCCAGAGGCCGGTGGTGCTGATGGTCACGACCGATTCCGGTTTCATGGGAAGCCTGAACGCGCAGATCGTCAATGCGGGCATCGCGGAAGCGGGCGCGGAGGGATACCTTGCCGTGATCGGGGAAAAAGGCATGGGCCTTATCGGCGACCAGCGCCGGGAGACCAAGCTGTTTCCGGGCATCAAGGAAAAGACCCAGTCAAAACTTGCGACGGAGGTCTGTGAGTTCCTCCTGGGAAAAATTCTGAGCGGGGAATGCGGCCGGCTCATCGTGGTCTTTCCAAAGCCGATTTCGCTCGCGCTGCAGGAAGTCACCGTCGAGACCGTGCTGCCGTGCAGCACCTGGCTGGCCACGGAAAAAAACACGGCCGCGGCGCAGGACGTGATCTGGGAATCCGAGCCCAAAGACATGCTGGCCTACGTCATGACCTTCTGGGTCGAAAACCGGCTGGATTCCGTCTTCGCGATGAGCCGCGTGTCCGAATTGGCCGCGCGCGTCATGCACCTGGAAGGAAGCATCCAGGAGCTGACGTTGCAGGGAAAACATCTCAAACACCAGTATTTCAAGACGCGGCATGCCATGATCGACCGCAGCATGCGCGAAGTGTTCGCCTCGCAGCTCCTTCTTTCGGAAGTCAACCAGATGCTCGCGGCCGAGGAAGAAAGCGGCGGCGGGCCCTTACCCTGAGCGCAGCGATGGATGATTCAAAATCCGGGAAAAAATTGAACGGCTGGGTGGCGGGCGTTGAAGGCCCGGTCGTCGAAGTGAAATTCGACGCCGGCCAGGCGCTGCCCGCGATTTTCGAAATCCTCGAAACAGACACCAAAGACGGACGCAGGGTCGTACTCGAAGTCGCCGAGCACAGCAAGGGAAACATTGTCCGCTGCATCGCCATGTCGTCCACCCTCAACCTTCAGCGGTCGGCTCCCGTCCGCCGCGCCGGGCCTTCGATCGAAGTCCCGGTGGGCGCGGAATGTTTCGGGCGGATCATGAATGTTCTCGGCGAGCCGATCGACAAGCGCGGGCGCATCGAGACGTCCGAGACCAAAGCGATCCGGGTCCACCTCGGAGGAAACAGGCTGGACAAAAAAGAGATCAACGTCCAGAAGGCGGAGCTCCTCGAGACCGGCATCAAGATCATCGATCTGCTTTTTCCCATGGTGAAAGGCAGTAAGACGGGGATTCTGGGCGGCGCCGGCCTGGGCAAAAGCGTGCTGATCCTCGAACTCATCCAGCACATCGCCGAGCGCCATCACGGCGCTTTCGTCTTTACCGGCGTGGGAGAGCGCGTTCGCGAGGGCAATGAACTGTATCATGAAATGAAAACGCACAACCTGCTGTCCCGCGGCATGCTGGTATACGGGCAGATGAACGAGCCGCCCGGCGCGCGTTTCGGCGCGGCCTCCACCGGCATCACGCTGGCAGAATCCATCCAGAAACAAAACCGCGACGTGTTGTTTTTCGTCGATAACATCTTCCGTTTCGTGCAGGCGGGCGCGGAGATTTCCACGCTTCTGGGCCGCGCCCCGTCGGAAACCGGATACCAGCCCACGCTGGCTTCCGAAGTGGCCGAATTTCACGAAAGGATCCGGGCCATGGAAGGTGCGGGATCGGTGACCTCGATCGAGGCCGTGTACGTGCCCGCCGACGACTTGACCGACCTGGCGGTGGTCACGATCTTCACCTACCTGGATTCGATCATCGTGCTTTCGCGCGAACGCGTGCAAATGGGCCTTTATCCCTGCATCGATCCGCTTCAGTCCTCGTCCTCCAACATGGCGCCTGAAATCGTGGGCAGCCGTCATTATAAAACCGCGATGGAGGTGCTGAAAACGCTCAGCCGTTACGAAGAATTGCGGCGTATCGTTTCCGTCGTCGGCGTGGATGAACTTTCCAAGGCCGACCGGACGCTTTACGAGCGCGCCCGGAAGATCCAGAATTTTCTCACCCAGCCTTTCATCGTGGCCGAAGTCTTTTCCGGCACAAAAGGCGTGTATGTGACACTTGATCAAACCCTGGCCGGCTGCGAACGGATTTTGTCAGGCCGCCTGGACCGGCAACCCGAAGAGACTTTCTACATGATAGGAGCCTTGACGTGAACCCGCGCGGAAAAAAATTGGGGGAAATCCTGATCGAAAAACGCATCATCAATGAAACGCAGCTCAAGATCGCGCTCGACGAACAGAAGCAGTCCGGAGAGTTCCTCGGCAAATGCCTTATGGCTCACGGCTGGGCCACCGAAGAGCAGGTCATCCAGGCCCTGTCGGAACAATTCGGGATTCCGTATATCCAGATCAGGCCGGGAGATGTCCAGTGGGAGGTCGCGGGGCAGTATCCTTCCGCCGTATTTACCGAGCACCATTGCTTCCCGATCCGCCAGGACACGGTTTCCGTAACGCTCGCGATTTCCGATCCTCTGAATGCCTGGGTCATGAGCGAAATCCAGACGCACGCCCGGGGCCGCGCCGTGAAGCTGGTGCTCGCCGTGCCATCGCAAATCGAGAAAATCATCGACGAATACACCCGGCGGATTGCCGGAGCAAAATGAGATGAGAAACGCCGCGCATGACAGCTTAAAGGGCCAAAGATCATGAAAAGCAGAATGAAGATCGGCCAGCACCTGGTGGAAAAAGGGCTGATCACCGAAGACCAGCTGAAGCAGGCGCTCGACGCCCAGGCGAAGAAAGACCGATTCCTCGGCGAGATTTTCGTGGAAAACGGATGGGTCACCGAAGAGCAGCTCATGGAATCCCTGGCCGAGCAGTTCAAAATGCAGCTGGTCCGTCTTGCGGAAACGGCTGTCGACCCGAAGCTCAAGGAAGTCTTTCCCCTGAAGGTGGCGCTGCATTACAAGGTCATGCCGCTCGAGCTCAAAGGCACGCAGTTGACGATCGCGATTGCCGCGCCGCAGGACATCCTGCTTCTCGACCATGTCAGCCTTGCGCTCCGGCAAAAGTACGTGTTGAACGCCGTCCTTGCTACCGGGCATGAAATCGACAAGGCCATTTCCCGTTTTTATGGTCTCGGCGCGGAAACCGTGGACAGAATTCTGCTCCGGGAAGGACAGCCCCAGGCCCAGGCCTCGGCCGAGCCCGCGGTTCAGGACATTCAGAAAAGCGAAGAAGCGTCCGTCGTGAAGCTGGTGAATCAGTTTCTGCTGGAAGCCTACCAGCGGAGGGCGACGGACATTCATCTCGAGCCGTTCCGGGACAAGATCCGGCTCCGGTACCGCGTGGACGGTGTGCTCGAAACCGCCGATCTTCCCGACACGATGCGCCGTTTTTTTCCCGCGATCATTTCGCGCATCAAGGTGCTTTCCGGGCTCAACCTCGTGGAAAAACGCGCGCCCCAGGACGGCCGCGGCAGCGTCACCGTGGGCAGCCAGAAGCTGGACCTCAGAGTGTCTGTCCTGCCCAGCTCCGCGGGGGAGGGCGTCGTCATCCGCATTCTGCCCAACGCCATGCTCTATAACCTTTCCGAACTCGGCCTCGAGAGGCGTAACCTCGAGATCATGCAAAAAATGCTGGCCAAGCCTTACGGGCTGATGTTCGTCACGGGGCCGACCGGGAGCGGCAAAACCACGACTCTGTACTCGGCGCTCAAGCAGATCAACACCGAAGAGAGGAAAATCATCACGATCGAGGACCCGGTCGAATACGAGCTTCCGGGCATCATGCAGGTTCCCGTGAATCCCCAGGTCGGCATGGGGTTTGCGCAGGGGCTCCGAAGCATGCTGCGCCATGACCCGGACGTCATGATGGTCGGCGAAGTCCGCGACGTCGAGACCGCGGAACTGGCCATCCGCATTGCCTTGACCGGCCACCTGGTGCTCTCCACGCTGCACACCAACGACGCCGCCTCGGGTTTCGCGCGCCTGACGGACATGGGCATTCCGCCTTACCTGCTTGCGTCTTCGGTGAGCTGCCTCGTGGCGCAGCGCCTGATCCGGAAAATCTGTGACAAATGCAGACAGGAAGTCCCCGGCGTTGTCCCGCGCTCTTTCCACGGGGAGGGCTGCAATGCCTGCCACCGGACCGGCTATAACGGACGCATGGCGATTTACGAAGTCCTTCCTGTCACGGCCGAGATCAAAAAACTCGTGCTTCAGAAAGCCTCGGTCGACGAGATCCGCCAGCTTGCCGTCGATCAAGGCATGACGAGTCTTCAGACCGAAGGCTGGGCGAAAGTCAAGGAAGGGCTGACCTCGCCCGAAGAGGTGCTTCGGATCACAAGCAACGAAACCATGGAGATCTGATGCCTCAGTTTCGATTCCTCGCCAAAGTGAACCCGACGCAGACCGTTGAAGATGTCTTGGAAATGGAAAGCAGAGAGGCTGTGCTGCAGTATCTTTCCAAGATGGGATACACGCCGCTGAAGGTCATCCAGATTCAATCTGCGGCGCCCGCCGCGGGCAAGATCAGCGGCCGCGCGGTTTCTTTCCATCATCTCCAGTCCTTTACGCGTCAATTTGCGAGTCTCATCCGGTCGCAGACGCCGGTCTTGAGAGCGCTCCGCGTCCTGGAAGAGCAGGCGGAAAGCCCGCGCCTGAAAGCGATCCTC
Organism: Verrucomicrobiia bacterium; assembly: GCA_035495615.1. Classification (NCBI taxonomy): domain Bacteria; kingdom Pseudomonadati; phylum Verrucomicrobiota; class Verrucomicrobiia; species Verrucomicrobiia bacterium. The sequence continues at coordinate 20,658 of DATJFP010000047.1, forward strand.
AACGCCGTGCTCGATAACATGGAGCGCAACGGCGCGACGCTGTCCGAAGCCTTGCGCTGTTTCCCGGAAACCTTTCCGGCCGATTACGTGAACCTCATCAATGCCGGAGAGCTGGGCGGCGCCATAGAAGAGATCCTGGACAAGCTGGCCGAGAAAATGGACCGCGAAGCCGCGCTGCGTTCGAAGCTGCAGAGCGCTGTCGTTTACCCCGCGTTTGTCGGCGTGATGGGCGCCGTCACGGTGGTCGTCCTTCTTGTTTTTGTGATGCCGCGCATCCTCGTCATGCTGAAACGGCTGCACGTCGAATTGCCCTGGCCCACGAGGGCGCTCATAGCGCTGACGCATATTTTGACGCATCCCTTTTTCTGGGCCGGAGCCGCGGCACTTGCCATCCTCGGGATCATCGTCTGGAAGGGCCTGTCCTCGCAGGCCGGCGAGCTCTTCGACAAACTCTTGCTGCGCGTGCCGGTGGCGGGCCGAGTGGCTCTCTATACGGAAATGGTGAGATTCTGCCGTTCACTGGGACTGCTCATGGACCACGGCGTCCTGATCATCCAGGCGCTGGAGGCCAGCATCGCGGTGGTGGGGAATCGCTGGATCCGCAGCCAGCTGGAGACGCTGCCGAAAATGGTCAGGGAAGGGCATCTGCTGACGGAAGGGATGAAAAAACTCCCTCTGGCTTCGCCGTATCTGCTCCAGACCCTGAAGGTCGGGGAAGAGGGCGGGCGGATGCCGGAAGGATTGCTGGAGGCCGCGAATTTTTTGGAAAGGGAGGCGGTAAGCCGCATGCAGGTGCTGGCGTCGCTTCTGGAACCGGTCATGATTCTCGCGGTGGGAGCGGTCGTCGGATTCATCGTCATGGCCACGATGCTTCCGATCTTCGAAATCAGCAGCTCGATCCGGTGATGGAGACAGAAAAGAACCAGGGTAAAGTCGAAGGTAAGCAGAAAGGAATATTATGGAACCGCGAAAAAAAACGGCCGCATTTTTTGAAAGCCAAAGAGGTTTTACGCTCATCGAACTCATGATCGTGATCATCATCATCGGAGCTCTCGCGGCCCTTGCCGTGCCCAGGCTGGCGGGACGGACCGAGGCGGCAAGGCAAACGGCGGCCGAGGCGGACATTAAGGGAAATATTGCGCTCGCCCTCCGGCTGTATGAAGTCGACAACGGCCGGTATCCGAGCACCGAGCAGGGGCTCCATGCGCTGCTGGAAAAGCCCTCCTCTTCTCCGGTGCCGGCGAATTGGAAAGGCCCTTATCTTGAAGAGCTGCCGATGGACCCCTGGGGCAAACCTTACGATTATAAATATCCCAGCACGCATCCCCCGCGGGATTTTGACCTGGCTTCGCTAGGGCCGGACGGGGTCGCGAGCGATGATGACATCGCAAACTGGCGTCAGGCCGAGGCGTCGAAAACGTGATGCCCCGGGCGGGCCGGAAAAAAGGATGGCTGAACTGCCGGGGGATGACGCTCATCGAAGTTCTGGTCAGCCTCGTCATTCTTTCCACGGCCACGGTTTTCGTGCTCGGAGCCCTTGTCAAGGCCGCCGAAGTCCAGAGGGTGCAGGAGTGCCGGAGCAAAGCCCAGTTCTTCGCACTCTCGAAATTCGCGGCCCTCGAAATGCGCGTCTTGCCCCCCCAAAAAATCGATGAAAAGCAAAAAGGCCGCTTCCAGGACGGCAAGGATGCGTTCGAGTGGGACGTCCAGAACTCGGTCGAAGCCGGGGAAACCCAGGACGAAAACGGCGAAGCGCTTCAAACCCCGCTTATTCTGAAAAGGGAATTGCATGTTTCTTGGAACCAGGGAGAAGAAAAAAACAGCATGTCGTTTCAGACGCTGTCATGGTACCGCCCGCCCGCGGAATGATGTCCGCCGCGGCGACGCGGGCTTCACGCTCTTCGAGCTTCTGATCGCCATGTCGCTGATGACCTTGGCCCTCATGGCCGTGGGCAGCGTGCTCATGGGCGGCTCGCGCATCTGGCAGCGCCTCGAATGCGGCGGCTCGCAGGAACAGATGCTGCTCATCGGATTTCAGGAAATGAAGCGCGACTTGCAGTCTTATCATGCTTTTGTGCCGGTGCCGTTTGACGGGCAATATGAGCGTGTCACGTTCCCGGCGCTCGTGCGAGCCGAAACGGAAGAAGAAAGTGAACTCCGGGAGCCCGGCCGTCTGGCCTATTTTTTCGACAAGCGGAAAGGGCTGTTGTGCAAATCTTCCACGCCGTACCGCACCCTGCGGCAGACCCGGCCCGAAGATCAATGCGTCGTCCTGGCGGAGAATGTCGACAAGGTCAGTCTGAAGTATTACCACTATGACGCGGAACAGAAGTCGTTCGGCTGGTCGGGCACCTGGCGCGATCAAGAACCTCCGCTGTCGGTAGCGGTTGAGGTTGTTTACCATGATTCCTGCACGCTCGAAAAAAGAAAAAAAGGCGTCGAGATCGCGATTCCTACGGGACCAATCGGGTAGCGTTCTCATTCTCACCGTATGGGTGACGGCGCTCCTCGGCCTTATGGCCATAGGCTTCGGCGCGGTCTCGCTTTTTTCCATCAACGCCACGGAGACGCTTCGTTACAGCCTCGAATCGTACGGGGCTGCACGCGCCGGGCTTCCGTACGTCCTTTATCAGCTCGAAAACGACAAGTCCCCTAAATATGACGGAAGCGCCGACGGCTGGAGCGATAATGAATCGCTTTTCCGCGACCATCCTCTCCAAGGCGGTGTTTTCAGCGTCTATCATGAAGTCTTGAACGAATATTCCGGACAAACCGAGCGCAAATACGGTATTCTGGATGAAGAAAGCAAGTTAAATGTGAACCGGGCAAAGACCGATATACTTAAAAATTTGCTCGTGCTGGCCGCCGGGCTCAAAGAAGAGGACGCGGCCGTTCTCGCGAACAGGATTACCGACTGGCGCGATGACGACACCGAACCCACTTTGCCGGGAGGCGCCGAGAAATACGACTATCTTTCCATGCGCGGCGCATACGAACCTAAGGACGGAGATTTGCAAAGCATCGAAGAGCTCCTGCTTGTCAAAGGCATGACCCCTGAAATTTTTTCCTCCATCCGCCCCTATGTCACCGTTTACGGCGACGGCACCGTCAACGTCAACACCGCGGGCAGCAAGGTGCTTCTCTCGCTCGGCCTCAGTGAAGCCGCCGTGAACGGCGTGCGTCTTTTCCGCCTCGGGGGAGACGGCGAGGCAGGGACTCAGGACGACGGCATCGTCACGTCCAAGTCCGCGATCTCCGGCGAATTGGGGACCTACATTCCCATGGAAGACATGAACCGCCTCAACGAGTTGCTTCAGGGAGATCTGCTCGGTGTCAGCTCTTCCACCTTTTCCTTCACGAGCGAAGGCCGTCTCGAGCACGAGGCCGCGCCCGTGATTATCGATTGCGTCCTCGAGCGGACGGGGGAAATCGTGTCATGGTCGCAAAGATAAAAGCGCCTGCGGTTCCGGGTTCGCCGCGCTTCGGCGCGTGGTTCCGCCGTCCGTTAAAGACTTCCCGGTCGCCGCTTGTCGTGCTTTCGATGCACGGAACTTCCGTCAAGGTCTTGGCGGCCGCCGGGACCCCGGAAAAGCCGCGGATTGCGCTCGCCAAAATTCCTATGCCAAGCGACGGTTCGGAAGAAGAAGCCGTCACGCAGCTGCGGCAATTTCTTTCCGCTCACGGCATCAAAGAGCCCCGCATCATAATTTCCTGCGCGTCGTCGTTCGTGCGCGCGGCGCAGCTCAAGCTGCCTTCCACCGACATGAAAGAGCTTCGGACCATGGTGGATCTGGAAGTCGAGAAAAGCAGTCCGGAGGCGAAGGACGAGACCTTGAGTTATTTCTCGCTTCTGGCTTCGCGCCCCGACGGTTATTCCCAGGTCTTCGTGGTCACCTGCCATGCGGACATCGCGAGAAAAGGCGTGAGCCTTGTCGAACGGCTCGGGGGCCGGCTGACGCATGTCACGTGCGATCTCGACGGCTTTCTCATCTGGCTCCGGGAAATCAAAAAAGGAAAAAAAGACGCCGACGCGTGGATCATTCTCGTGGACGTGGACAATGACTGCACGACACTCACGGTCCTGCATAAAAAAAAAGTGATCCTCCACCGATGCCTTTCTTTTGGGGCGCAGGATCCCGCTTGCGAGGACAAGCTTTCGCAGGAATTCGAGCGGTCGGTGGCCCTCCTGAAAGAAGAAGAAGGCGAGGTTTCCATTTCGGAGGTTCTTCTGTCCGGCATGGTCCCCGAATCCTGCGTTTTTCTTGCCGACAAGACGGGAACACCGCTGCCGGTCCGCGTCGTCCCGGCCTTTCCGGGCGCCGAACTTTCGCAGGAATCTTCTCAGGCCTTGACGAGCGGTTCCTTCACCGCGCTCGCGGGCTTCATGTCCGGCGTTCCGCAGGGCGATTTGACGCCGCCGGCTTTGCGGATCCGGCGCCGGTTCGAGCAAAGAATCCGGGCGGGGACGATCCTCATGGGCCAGCTTCTTTTTGCGGCGGTCATTCTCGGGGGCGTCTTCCTCAAGGGGCTTCATGAAAAGACGGGCCATGAAAAAGCACTGTTTGCCAAGGTCAAAGCCACCGAAAAAGACGCTAAGGATGTGGAAACTTCGCTTATGATCCTCAAGGAAATCAAAAAGCGGATGAACGACCGCGGGAATCTGCTGCAATCCATTCTGGACATGAGCAAGGCGACACCGGCGCCCGTTCAGTGGGAAGCGCTGACCTACACCAAGGGCGAGGGCGTCGAATTGAAGGGCTTCTCGCAGGAAATGCCCGAAGTCTTCAAGATGGTGACCGAGCTCGAAAAGTCCGGCCTTTTTTTGCAGGCCAAGCCCCAGCACGTGGCAAAACGCAAAACGGAAAACCAAAGCGACGTCACCGCATTCGAAATCAACGCTCCTTTTTTCCAGGCCGCGGAGGACCATGCGTCTCATTCCTGATTTCTCGAATATCCAGCTCTCGCGGCGCGAGAAAATAATGATCCTGGCGGGAGCCCTTGTGGTGAGCCTCGTGGCCGCGGACAGGCTCGTGTGGTCGCCATGGCGTCAGTACGGCCGGAAACTCGACAAGAGCCTCTCGGAGCTCTCGATGCAGGCCCAAGGCCAGGAGATGCTGCTTTCGAGGCAGGCGAGCGTGCGCGCGGAGGTCGCGGCCTATAAAGATTTCATCCATCCGAGCCGTTCTCCTGAGCTGGAAATGGCGGAGTTCTTGAGGGAAATCGAAGAGCTCGGCCGCCAGAGCAATGTCAGTCTTCCGGAAATTAAGCCTCTTCCCACGAATGCGTCTCAATATTTTACCGAGTTCGGTCTGGAAGTGCGTTTCGAGGCGGGGCTTTTGGACTGGATGAAATTCGTTTATCAGACGGAATCGTCCCATTCCCTTTTCGTCATCGATAAAGCGTCCGCCGCCCGCGCGGATGCGAACTCGGAAATGCTGAAAGGCTCCATGCAGATACGGAAAATGGTCCTCAACGACGATTCGATCGAGGCCTTGAAATGACGGCGCGCGCGCTTGGCGTCCTGGCCGTGGCGGCGGCTTTTCTGTGTTCGCCGCGGGCCCTCTCCGCGGAGGAAAAAAGCCCTCACGATTACGTGACGGTCAAATCGCAGGAAGGCCTTACCTTCAACGTGCCGGAAGACTGGCCGGTCGAAAAAAGAGGCAGCACCGTCGGACCTGTGCCGGTCGAGGAATATCTGGCCATGAAGTTTGCGAAGGTGAACGAGAGAATCGACGCGCTTGAAAAGCGGGTATCCCAACTTGAGTCCGAAGAAGAGAAACGCAAACATGCGGCGCGGCAAAAAATGCTCGGCAGCGAACCTGCCGTAGAAAAATCATCCGAGGAAGAAAAATCATGAGCCGAAAACTCTTTCCTGAAGCGGCGGGAGCCGTCTGTCTTGCTCTCCTTGTTTTCCTGGGCCCGGCCTGTTCGCGCCGGAAACCTCCCGCGGATACAGGCGCGGGGAAAAGCGCTGCGGAAAGCCAGCGCAGCGCGGCCGCGCCGGACGCCGACAAGGAAATCGCCGGCGAAATTTTCGGGGTCCCCGTTCCCGCCGGAAATTACTATTTTGCCAAGCAGGTGCACAGCACTTTCCAGGGGCCCGGGGAGAAGGAAATGACCCCGGAGCAGAAAGAAAAATTTATCTGGCACAACCTCATTCTTCATTATGAGGCAACCCGGCGCGGCATCGCGCCCACAGCCGATGAAATGAAGCAGTGGATCGACAGCGTTTTCCAGGCGCTCGACCTGAAAATAAAACCTTCCGAAAATTCGGCCGCGTATAAAAGCTGGGTTGAAACGACGTTGAAATCGAACGTCGAATTTTTTGAAAACCAAATGCGTTATCTGGCGACGATCGAGAAGCTGCGGCGGGAAGTCGTTCCGGACATGACCGTGCAAGTCAGCGACGAAGAGATCCGGAAAGAATTCTCGAACGTGGAAAACCACGTCGGAGGGGAATACCTCCTCTTCGATAAGAAGGAAGAGGCGCAGGCTTTTTACGAAGCGCACCAGTCTGAAAAGGAATGGGAAGCCTATAAGAAAGATCATGCGGACGCGATCCGGCCTTTTGCCCTCATCACCGAGCAGGCCATCATCGATTTGTGGGGCGTGCCTCAGGAGCAGATCGACGCTTTCCACGCATTGCCGCTGGGAACGGTCGGGGAACCGCTGCCTTTCGGGCAAAAGTGGGGTGTTTTCCGTCTTTTGCAAAAACGCGAGGCCGACCCGTCCAAGCTCGACGACAAACTGAAGGAAGATTACCGCAAGCGCGTTGAAATGAAAAAGAAGTTTGCGGCGCGCGACGAATGGCTCGAGCACATCGACGAACGCGCGAATCTGAAAGTTTATCTGAAACCCCAGGCCGCTGAGGCGGCGCAAAACTCCGCTGCCGCACCTTCCGCGGGAACCGCCTCCTGATCCCGCACGGCGGCAGAGATCCCGGCGAAGTAACGTCCTTGTTTCCCGAGGGCGATTTTGCTACAATTCCGCGCTATGCCTTCTAAACCGCTGACATTCCAAGAGTTAATTCAAAAGCTGAACGAATTCTGGGGCAAAAAAGGCTGCCTTATTGCCCAGCCCTACGACCTGGAAGTGGGCGCCGGCACGTTTTCTCCGCATACCTTTTTGAGGGCGCTCGGCCCCGAGCCCTGGAATGCCGCTTACGTCGAGCCTTCGCGCCGCCCGACCGACGGCCGTTACGGCGAGAACCCTCACCGCACGCAGCACTACTATCAATATCAGGTCATCCTGAAACCCGCGCCGCAGAATTCTCAGGAGCTGTATCTCGAAAGCCTGAAGGCCGTGGGCATTGACCCGCTTTCCAACGACATCCGTTTTGTGGAAGACGACTGGGAATCACCGACGCTCGGCGCCTGGGGCCTGGGCTGGGAAGTGTGGCTGAACAGCCAGGAAATCACGCAGTTCACGTATTTCCAGCAATGCGGCTCGATCGACCTCGACGTCATTTCCACCGAAATCACGTACGGCCTCGAACGCATCGCCATGTTCCTGCAGAAAAAACATTCCATGTTCGACATCGAATGGGTGGAAGGCGTGACCTACGGCGACGTGCATCACCAGGGCGAGCGCGAATTTTCCAAATTCAATTTCGAGGCGTCGAACCCCGAGATGCTGAAGCGCCACTTCGAAGATTACGAAGCGCAGGCCAAACGCCTCATCGAGGAGAAGCTCGTGCTGCCGGCCTACGACGCCTGCCTCAAGACCTCGCATTATTTTAATATGCTCGATGCCCGAGGCGCCGTGAGCGTGAACGAACGCCCGCGCTACATCGGCCGCGTCCGCGCGATCGCACGCGCCTGCGCCCAGGGATTTTTGGAAAGCCGCGAAGCGCTCGGATTTCCGATGGTGAAAAAAGCCAAGTCCAAGGCCGCCAAAAGCGCCAAGAAAAAGAAATAACATGGCCAACCTTCTCGTAGAACTCGGAACTGAAGAACTGCCGTCCGGCGTGCTGGACGTTGTGTATGCCGAGCTTCCGGTGAAAGCCGCGGAAGCGCTGAAGACGGCGCGCCTTTCCTATGAAGACCTCAAGGTCGAAGCCACGCCGCGCCGCATCGCGCTTTTCGTGAGCGGCCTCGCCGTACGCCAGGCGGACGAGAAAGTCGAAATCTCAGGGCCCTCGCTGGAGAAGGCCTATGCCGCGGACGGGAAACCCACGCCGGCCCTCGAAGGATTTTTAAAAAGCAAAGGAGCGGCGGTGAATGATCTCACCGTGAAAGAAACGCCGCGCGGCAAATTCGTGGTGCTCCTGCGCGAAAATAAAGGCCGCGCCGCGGACAAAGTCCTGCCGGAACTCCTGCAGGCGCTTTTCGGCTCGGTTACGTTTCCGAAGAACATGCGCTGGGAACCCACGGGCTTCCGTTTTCCGCGTCCGGCCCGCTGGCTTGTCACACTCCTGGATAAAAAGCCGCTCGCCTTTACCTTCGCCGGGCTCAAAGCATCGAACCAATCCTATGGGCATCGTTTCCTGGCGCCCAAGGCTTTCCGCATTCCCTCGGCCGATTGGGATATCTATAAGAAGCTGCTCAAAAAGGCGCATGTCGCCCTGGATCTGGCGGAACGCAAGGCCATCATCGCCAAAGGCCTGAAGACCAAGTTCCAACAGGCTTCGTTCGACGAAGAGCTTTTGCACACGACGGCGCAGCTCGTGGAAGAACCCGAGCTTCTGCAGGGCAGTTTCTCGAAAGATTATCTCCAGCTTCCCAAAGAAGTGCTGGCCAGCTGCATGAAAAAGAACCAGAAGATTTTCGCCTGTTACGATTCCAAAGGCGCGCTCACCGGAAAATTCGTCGCGGTGCTGAACGGCCGCAAGAGCAACGTCACGGGCATCCGCGCGGGTTATGAGAATGTCCTGGAATCCCGGTTGAAGGACGCGAAATATTTTTATACCGCGGACACGAAAGAAAAGCTGGAAGCGAAGCTTCCGAAGCTCGAGCAGGTGACGTATCTCGGCAAGCTGGGTAACATGCGCCAGAAAACCGAACGCATGGAGAAGCTCGCGGAAAAAATTGCGGCGCTCGCGCATAAGCCCGAGCTGACCGAATCGGTGCGCCGCGCGGCCCGGCTTTCCAAAGTCGATCTCATGACGCATCTTGTTTACGAATTCCCGGACCTCCAGGGCACCGTGGGCCGCGAATACGCGCTGGCGTCCGGCGAATCTCAGGACGTTGCGAAGGCCATCGCTTCGCATTATCTTCCCAAAAGCCTGACGCAGGACTACGCGGCGCTCGGCAAAGAAGGCGATCTCGTCGGCGGTCTTGTCGGCATCATCGACCGTATCGATCTTCTCGTCGGCGCGTTCGGTACCGGCCTCCAGCCGACCGGCAGCCAGGACCCGTTTGCTCTTCGCCGCGCGGGCGGCGCGGTCGTAAAGACGATCCGTGCATGGAACATTTCCTTTTCGGTGGCGGACCTCATGCGCGAAGCCGCCGCGCTGTACGGCAATGCGCTGACGGTGCCGGCCGCGGAGCTCGCCGACAAGCTCATGAAGTTCTTCGAGGAACGCGTGATTTTCGAATTACAGCTGAAGCCGGGGACACGGCCGCATGAAATTTTCAGCGCGGTGTGGCAGTCGCGTCACGACAATTTCGCGGATGTTCTGGAACGGTTCCAGCAGCTAAGCGCGCTGTTCGAGCGCGAGCCGGAGAATTTTATCAGGGCCGGCAAGGTCGTCGAACGCACGAGCAACATCGTGAAAGGCATGAAGGGCGCGGGGGAGAAGAGCATCAATCCGGAGCTTTTGAAGGAACCCCTGGAGAAGAAGCTGTTCGAGCTGCTGGAGAAGGAATCCGGTGAGATCGATAAACGCCTGGACCAGCGGCATTTCGAGGACGCCACCCGCCTTTTCGGAAAGGTTTTTTATGGGCCCATCCATGACTTTTTTGAACAAGTCATGGTGAACGTTGAAGATACGAATATCCGCGAAAACCGCCAGGCTTTGATGAAGCGCATCAACCACCTCTACACGAAGAAACTGGCCGATCTTTCCATGCTGTCCCGGCTGGACTGATATGCTATAATCCCGAATCCCTGAAGCGAGTGTCCCCGGGCATAAGCCCTCCTGGCCGAGTTTCAGCTCCCTGAACGATCAAATCGAACTTATGCAGGTTCTTTTTTTGTACAAACTAACTAAGGAGAAACTAAGGAAATGAAGACCATGACGAAAAGCAAAGGGAAGAAGAGTTCCGGTAAGAAGACGAAATTCGTGTATTTCTTCGGCAACGGAAAGGCCGAAGGCGACGCGAAAATGAAGAACCTTCTCGGCGGCAAGGGCGCGAACCTGGCCGAGATGACCAACATCGGAATTCCCGTTCCCGCCGGCTTCACGATCACGACCGAAAGCTGCGCGATGTACTACGAGAACAACAAGAAGTGGCCCGCCGGTCTCGAAGAGCAGATCAAGGCCAACATCACGCGGCTCGAGCAGACGATGGGCGCGAAGTTCGGCGACCGCAACAATCCGCTGCTCGTTTCCGTGCGCTCCGGCGCCGCGGCCTCCATGCCGGGCATGATGGACACGGTCCTCAACCTCGGCATCAACCCTGAAGTCGTTCAGGGCCTCATCATCAAGACCGAGAATGAACGCTTCGCGTGGGACGCTTACCGCCGCTTCATGCAGATGTTCGGCAACGTCGTCATGGGCGTCGAACATCACCTCTTCGAGCACGTGCTCGAAGAAATCAAGAGCCAGCGCGGCGTCAAGCACGACACCGACCTCACGGCCAATGACCTCAAGGAAGTCGTGAAGGATTACCAGGAAGTTTACCGCAAGGTGACGGGCGAAGATTTCCCGGTCGATCCGTACGATCAGCTGAAGAAGTCGATCAACGCCGTGTTCCAGTCGTGGAACAACCCGCGCGCGGTGCGTTACCGCCAGCTCAACGAAATCTTCGGGCTTCTCGGCACGGGCGTGAACGTCCAGTCGATGGTGTTCGGCAACATGGGAAACACTTCCGGCACGGGCGTGTGCTTCACGCGCAACCCGTCGACGGGCGAGAACAAGTTCTACGGCGAATTCCTCGTGAACGCGCAGGGCGAAGACGTCGTGGCCGGTATCCGCACCCCGGAACCTCTCGACCAGATGGCCAAGACGTGGCCCAACATTTACAAGCAGCTCGTGGCGGTTCGCGCGAAGCTGGAAAATCATTACCGGGATATGCAGGACATCGAATTCACGATTCAGGAAGGCAAGCTGTTCCTCCTGCAGACGCGTAACGGTAAAAGGACTGCCGCCGCTGCCGTTCGCACCGCGGTGGAAATGGTGAAGGAAGGCCATATCACGGAAGACCAGGCCATCCTGCGCGTCGATCCGAAGGTGCTCGACCAGCTCCTGCACCCGATGTTCGATCCCAAGCAGTCCCGCAAGAAAATCGTGAAGGGCCTCCCGGCTTCCCCGGGCGCGGCCACGGGCCGTGTCGTCTTCAATGCGGAAGACGCCGAAGCCTGGGCGGCAAAGGGTGACAAGGTCATTCTCGTCCGCATCGAAACCTCGCCGGAAGACATCGGCGGCATGCACGCCTCCAAGGGCATTCTGACGGCCCGCGGCGGTATGACGTCCCACGCGGCCGTTGTCGCGCGCGGGATGGGCAAGTGCTGCGTTGCCGGCGCCGGTGACATGCAGATCGATTACAAAGCGAAGCAGTTCCATGTCGGTTCCGTTACGGTGAAGGAAGGCGACTGGATTTCGTTGGACGGCAGCCTCGGCGAAGTTTATACCGGCAAGCTCGACACGGTCGAAGCCGAGCTCTCCGGCGATTTCGCGAAGCTCATGAAGTGGGCCGATTCGGCGCGCCGTCTGAAAGTGCGCACGAACGCGGACACACCGCTTGACGCGAAGGTGGCCATCAAGTTCGGCGCCCAGGGCATCGGCCTTTGCCGCACCGAGCACATGTTCTTCGAAGGCGACAGGATCATCGCGGTCCGTGAGATGATTCTCTCGGACACGACCGAAGGCCGTGAGAAGGCGCTCGCGAAGCTCCTTCCCATGCAGCGCCAGGACTTCGAAGGCATCTTCAAGGCCATGGACGGCCTTGCGGTGACGATCCGCCTCCTGGATCCGCCGCTCCATGAGTTCCTCCCGCACGAAGACGAAAACCAGAAGGAAATGGCGAAGGTCATGAACATTTCCCTGGAAACCGTGAAGCGCAAAGTCGCCGCCCTGCATGAATTCAATCCCATGCTCGGCCACCGCGGCTGCCGCCTCGCGATCAGCTATCCGGAAATCGGCAAGATGCAGGCGCGCGCCATCATGGAAGCGGCTTGCAACGTGAAGAAGCAGGGGGTCAAGGTGCTTCCCGAGATCATGATCCCGCTCGTCGGCTTCCAGAAGGAATTCGATATCCAGAAGAAGGACATCGAGGAAGTCGTGCAGAATGTCTTCGCGGAAAAGAAGATGAAACTCCCGTACATGATCGGCACCATGATCGAAATTCCCCGTGCCGCCGTCACTGCGGATAAAATCGCGTCGACCGCCCAGTTCTTCTCCTTCGGGACGAACGACCTCACTCAGATGTCCCTGGGCTTTTCGCGCGACGACTCCGGCTCGTTCCTGGGCACCTACCTCGAGAAGGGCGTCTTTGAAAAAGATCCCTTCCAGAGCCTCGACCAGGAAGGCGTTGGATATTTAGTTCAACTTGGAGTCGAGAAAGGCCGTAAAACTAGGGCTGATCTGAAAGTCGGTATCTGCGGCGAACATGGCGGCGACCCCGCTTCGGTGGAATTTTGCCACCGTGTGGGCATGGATTATGTCAGCTGCTCGCCGTATCGCGTTCCGATCGCCCGCCTGGCTGCTGCTCAGGCTGCGGTCCGCGACAAGCAGAAAAAGAAAAAGTAAGGCGGGTTTTTTCTTCCCGTTTTTTCTAACCTCCCGCCCCGGCCCAAAACCGGGGCGGGGTCTTACCGCAATGTTGGTGTTATGAAGGGAAAGAAAAAGAAAAAAAGGCTGGCCCGGGCTCCTCACCGCAAAACCGTGAAAGAGCCCCGAAAAAAGGGCCGGCCCGCGGCCGCGGTCAAACCGCCCAAGCCGCTCAAAGTGCCTGCCCCCGTTGCCCAAAAACCCGAGAAAAAACCCCACGACAAAAAAGAAAAGCACGAAGGGCCGCTGACCAGGGAAACACGCGACCTTTTGAAGAACGAGGCCTCGCTCGAGGCCCCCATGGACCGCCGCCGGCGCGGGGACAGAGATGAAGAAGGGGGCGAAACGCGCTCCGAAGATGCCTCCGAGCAAACGCTCGACCGCACGGCCATGAAGATCTATCTTTCCCAGATCGAGAACATCCCGCTGCTGACGCCCGAACAGGAAATCTCCCTCGCGGAAAAGATCCAGGCGAGCGGCAGCGAATCCAGCGCCGCGCGCGAGAACATGATCCGTTCGAACCTGCGTCTGGTCATCTCCATTGCCAAGCGTTACAGCAACATGGGGCTTTCGTTCTCGGACCTTGTGGAAGAAGGCAACATCGGCCTCATGCGCGCGGTCGAAAAATTCAATCCGGCGCGCGGCTACCGTTTCTCGACTTACGCATCGTGGTGGATCAAGCAGGCCATCATGCGTGCCTTGTCCAACCAGGGCAAGACGATCCGCATTCCCGTTTACATGTACGATATCATTTCCAAGTGGCGGCGCGTGCGCGATGGCCTCATGCAGAAGCTTTCACGCGTTCCGACGCGCAAGGAAATCGCGAAGATCATGCAGGTGCCGGTGCAGAAGATCAAAGAGATCGAGAATATCGCCGGCCGCCCGAGTTCCTTGAACGCGCCCGTCAGCCTGGACGGCACCGCAGAGCTGATCGACCTCATCGAAGACGACGTGGCCCATTCCCCGGATGCGCGCATGGGCGAACTTTTGAAGAGCGAGAGAATCAAGGACCTGCTCCAGCGCCTGGACGAACGCGAGCGCCGCATCCTGGTTCTGCGCTTCGGACTGGAAAGCGACGATCCGAAGACCCTCGAAGAAGTGGCGCAGGTGTTCGGCATCACGCGCGAGCGCGTCCGCCAGATCGAGGCCGCAGCCCTGAAAAAAATCCGCGCTTTCCTCGTAACCGAGCAAGACCGCCTCGAAGACTACCTGAGCTGATCCATGGACCGTCCGTCCGTTGATCTGAGCGTCCTCAAAGAAACCATTCGCGACGTCCCTGACTTTCCCCAAAAAGGCATCGTCTTCAAAGACATCACGCCGCTTTTGCAGCGTCCGGACACCTTCGCTTTCGTGATCGATTCCCTTGCGGGGGCCCTGTTGGGCCTGGACATCGACGTGATCATGGGGATCGAGTCCCGCGGTTTTATTTTGAGTCCTGCGCTTTCCTACAAGATCAACGCCGGATTCGTGCCGGTCCGGAAAAAAGGAAAGCTGCCCTGGCGCACCCATCAGATGTCGTACACCCTGGAATACGGCGAAGGCATTCTGGAAATGCACCAGGACGCGATCAAGCCCGGCATGCGGGTCGCGTTGGTCGACGATCTCCTCGCGACAGGGGGGACCGGCGAAGCCGCCGCGAAGCTGGCTGAAAAAATGGGCGCGCGCATCGAGAAAATCCTTTTTCTCGTCGAGCTCGGCTTTCTCAAAGGCCGTGAGCGACTTTCCCGCTATGACGTTTTTTCCCTCATTCAATACTGATTTTAGAAGGAGGCCCTGTTATAATGGCCCGCCTTCATCACTCTTATGCCCCGATAGCTCAATTGGATAGAGCGGCGCCGTCCTAAGGCGAAGGTTGCATGTTCGATTCATGCTCGGGGCATAAAATTTTTACCGCTCCGAGCATGAATCAATCGCCGCGCGACGAAGAAGTCGCGCATGCTTGGCGATGGGCGCGAGACGGTGAGCGCCCTTAATTCAGATGCTTTTAACAATGCGCGACGTCTAGGAGCGCCGAGCTCCTTGCCGAGGACGGGCGGTCACCGGAGGCGAGCGAAGCGAGCCGCAGGGACCGATTCATGCGGTGGTGAAGCTCGCAGAAATTTCTAGCATAGATTGTTTGTGGGTGTAACGCTATTTGCAGTAATGACTTGCGACCATAACGTCCACTTCAACCATTCCCACCTCACCCAAAATTCCTACTTAAGATATCCCCGGAGATGCCGTTTTTCAGGATACGGCGTGTCTGCCGCAGGCCTCTGTTGGGCCAAAGCTCACATTCATAACGTCACGGTAAAACCGAAGGCCATACGCTTGACTCATTTCGGGCAAAATGTTAATTTAACGAGTCTCACGTCCAGGGAGACCTCCCGGTGAAGCGCCCTAAGCGTTCATCAAATCTACCGGTCTTCTGGCGACCTTCTTCTCCTTCAATGAGAAAAAAGTCTTCGGCCCTTTTTCTAGCCACTCTTGTTACGCTCCAAGCGACCGTGCCTTCGTATGTCTACGCGCAGAACGTCTCTCCCAAAATGGACGTGGTGCGCGACATCAACGATTTCGAAGAAGCCCGCCGCGAATGGGAACGCCAGCGCGATGCCCAGCTCGAAGAGCTGCGCGAAAAGCAGGCGCGCATCGAAGAAATTAAACAGGCTCTCCTCGCCAAGATCGTCGAACTCAAGCAGGAAAAAAAGCAATGGGAAGGCGAGAAGCAGCGCATCGCCCAGCAGCCCGCCGCTTCCGGCGATAATCAGAAAGCCCTCCAGGAAATCCAGGCCCAGCGCCAGCAGATCGAGCATGAAAAGCTGATTCTCGAAAAAGCCAAAAAGAGCCTTGCCGACGAACGCCGCAGATTCGAAGAACAGTCTGCGCAAAAAGAAATGGCCGCGCAATCCGGTGTTTCCGAGCGCTCGCAGGAATTCGAAAGCAAAATCAGCCAGCTCTCCCGTTCGCTCGAAGAAAAGCAGGACGCGCTTCTCAAGGCCAAACAGGAACAGGTGGACCTGCAGCGGCGTCTCACGGAAAAAGAATCCGAACGCAGCGAAAAGGTCAAGAATTGGACGGACGAGCTTTCCAAGAAAGAAGCCGCGCTGCGTCAGCAGGCTCAGGAAATCCTGACCGAGCGTCAGGCCCTCGACAGCGAAAAGACGGAATTGATGAAGCAGAAGGTCGCGCTTGAAAAGCAGGCGCAGGTTACCTTGGGCGCTCCCGGCAAGTCCGCGGATTTGGAGACGCGCGAAAAAGAGCTCGATCAGCAGTTCGCGGAGCTCAACCGGCAAAAGCAAAAAATCGAGCAGGAACAGGAAGTCGTAAGGGCCACACTGCAGGAACGCCAGGCCGATCAGGAACAATCGCTCAAAGAACTCCAGCGCCGGGAACAGATTGTGGCCACTCAGATCAAGACTCTGGAAGCCAAGAGCGCGGAACTGGACAAGCGCGAACAAGCGCTGCTTTCGCGGGAAGCCCAGGCCCCCAAGGCCGGCACCGTGAACCAGACGGCCGCGGTGCAGAAGATGGTGGCCGAACTCGTCGGGACCAAAGAAGACGTCGAACGCCAGAAGCAGGAATTCCTGCGTGAAAAGGCGCTTTGGGAAGCCAACAAAAAAAGAGAGCAGGACAAGCTCGCCTTTGCCGCGCAGCAGGCGAACGAACAATCTCTGGCCGATCAGGAAAGACAGCGCGCCGAAGTGAGCCGCAAGGCCGCGGAGCTCGAAGCCAAGATCCGCCAGTACGAAGACAAGACCGTCGAGCTGGAGCAAAGCGAGACCGATCTCAAGCAGAAATGGCAGGATTTCCAGAACCGTCAAGCCGAGATCGAAAGCAAGGGTATCCAGGTCACTTCGAAAGAAAGCGCCATGCAGCAGACGCTCTCGCAGCTGGTCACCTCGAAGGAAAAACTGGCCGAGGAGCAGCAAGCCTTCGAAAAAGACCGCGCGGCCTGGGAAGACAAGCGCAAGCAGGTCCAGGCTGAGCTGGCCAACCAGATTGCCGCCTATAAAAAGGAACGCACGGACGCCGAGGCCGATCTCGACCGCCGGCAGAAAGAACTGGAACAGAACGTCGCGGCCTTCGACACCAAAGCGCAGGCTCTTCGCGACGAGGAAGCCAAGCTGACGGCTTCGAAGACCGAGCTGGACCAAAAGACGACGGCCCTGGAAACGGACAAGGCCAAGCTGAAGGAAACCGAAGACAAGGTCCAGCAGAAGATCGTGCAGCTGATCGAGACCAAGCAGAAGCTCGATGCGGACGCCGCCAACCTCGCGTCCGAAAAAACGAAGCTGGACTCAGCACAGCAGGCGCTGGCTGCGGAAAAACAGAGCTGGGAAACTGAACAAAGCCAAAAATCGGCGGCGCTCGATAAGCTCAAACTGGATTTCGACAAGCGCGACGCCGAACTCCGCACGGGCAAAGAAAAACTCACCCAGGTCGTCACCGTCCTCAAGCAGAAAGAAGCCGACCTCTCGGCCCGCCAACAGGACTTCGCGGCCCAGAAAGTGGAATACGAAAAGGCCAAGATCGCCTGGGAAACCGAAAAGCAAAAAGTGCTCCAGAACCTGGACCTGCAAAAGCAGAACCTGGCCTCCGAAGCGCAGCAGAAAAATCTTGCGATCGAAACGCAGCGTGAAGGCCTGGAACGCATGTCCAAAGAACTGGCCGATCAGAAGACGAAGCTCGAGAGCTATCAGAAAGAACTCGACTCGCGCAAAGCGGCTCTGGCGCAAAGCCAGACCGATCTTGCGGCCAAGGAAGACGTGCTCAAGCAGAAGATCGGTGACTTCGGCAAGATCAAGGTCGAGTTCACTGACGAAAAAACCAAGTGGGAAACCGAGCGCGCGGCCAAGGATCAGGAACTGGCAAACCGCGCCCAGGACCTGGATGCCGCTGCGCGCGAGAAGGCCGACCAGCTCGAACGCGAACGCGCGGACATGACGGCCAAGATGGACCAGGAAAAAGCCGCGATGCAACAGGGCTTGCAGCAGGAAAAGGCGACGATGGCCCAGAACCTTCAGAAGGAAAAGGCCGGGATCGCCAAGGACCTCGCGGAGCTCGACAAGCGCAAGGGCATTCTGCTCGAGCTGGACAAGCAGCTTCAGACGCGCAAGCTCGACCTGGACAAGCGCGAGCAGGCTATCGCCGATGAGCGCAAGCAGCTCGAGGCCGAAAAGAATGCCCAGCAGCAGAAGACTGCGGAATCGACTCAGCGAGAACAGGATCTGCAGGATGAAGCCGCGCGGCTCGCGGACCAGCAGAAAGCGCTCGATGCGGAAAAGGAAAAGCTGAACGCCGACAAGGCCGCGCTCGAAAAGACCTCGCAGGAGCTGCGCGACAAAGACGCGGATGTCAGTGACAAGCTCCAGCAGCTCGAAAAGCGCAAGGACATCCTGATCGAGCTCGAGGCGCAGGTGGAAGACGGCAATCGCAAGCTCGAAGCCGCTAAAAAAAGCAATTCCGCCGAAGAATCTGCTCTCGCCGAAGAAAAACGCAAGATTCAAAGCGAACAGGACAGTTTGCGCCAGGACAAGCAGGCGTGGGAAGAACAGCGCGCCACGGCCGAAGGTGTGCTTTCCGAACGCGAGTCCAAAGTCGAGCGTGTCCGCGAGTCCCTTACCGCCCAGATCGCGAGCCTCAAAGAGGAGCGCGCCCGCTGGGAAGCCGAACGCCAGAAATCTACGGACGAGATCGCCGCCCGTGAAAGCGAACTTGACCGCATGAAGCTCGATCTCGAAAATAGGACCCGAGAGCTGCAGCAGATGAGCGATTCGTCCGATGCGGCCGCCCAGCAGGCCAAGGCCGATTATGAACGTCAAAACGCCGCGCTGGAACAAAAGAGAATCGACTTCGAGAAAGATTTCAAGGCCCGCCAGGATGCGCTGAACGCGGAAACGGAAAAAGCGCGGGCCGCGCTGGAAAACCAGAAACAGAGCACCGCCGCCGAAATCCAGAGACAGCGGGAAGCCCTGGAGGCGGAAAGCCAGACGACACGGCTCCAGCTCCAGCAGGAACGGACCGAGACTTCCGAAGGCATCCGCAGAGACCAGGAAGCCGCGCAAAAGGAACTCGCGGACGCCCGCGAGCGCCAGCAGCAGGAGCTGAACGCCAAATCTGCCGCGGTCATGAATGAGCTGGCTCAGGCGCGGCTCAATCAGGAAGCGGCCTTGAAACAGCGTTCAGCGGATATGGAAAAGCAGCTGGCATCTCTCCGTGCCGTGACCGATGCGGAAATTAAAAGGAAGACCGAAGCGCTCGACGCGGAAGTCGAACGCGTCAATGCCGATCTTGAACGCAAGAGGCAGGCCTTTGCGGCGCAGCAGGCAGAACTCGACAAGGCCAATGCCGACCTCGCGCAAAAACAGGTCGAACTGCACGATGCGCAGGCCAAACTCGCCGAAGGCGAAGAAAATCTCAAGGCGGGCCAAGCTTCTCTCGAACAAGAGAAAAAGCGCCTGGCCGACCTGCAGGAAGCGATTCGCGCTAGCCAGGAGAAGATCCTGATCGACACAGCGCAGGTCAAAAAGAAGGAAGACGCCTTCCGCGAAAAACAGGCGGAATACGACAGGCTCACCAAGGACAGCACGACGCTTCAGAGCGAAGCCGTCCAGATCCGCCGGGATCTGGATGCGGAAAAGGCCGAGCTCGAAAACCAGAAGGCCGTCCTTGCCGGGCAGCAAACGGCGCTGCAGGATAAAGAAGCCGCTCTTGCCAAACAGAGCGAACAGGTTTCACAGCGCGAGGCCGCTCTCCAGAAGCAGACCGCGGATCTTCGCTCTGAGTACGAGTTGAAACAGACCGCCCTTAAAGCGACTTCGCAGCAGGTGGATGAAGAAAAGGCGCGCATCGATCAGTCCTGGAACGAGCTGCACGAAGCCGAAGGCGTGCTCCAGCAGAAGGTCCAGGAAGTGAAAGTCGAAGAGGCCAAGCTGCACAGCGACCGGGAGCATTACGAAGACCTGCAGCGCTCATTCGAAACGGAAAAGAAAGCGGCCGAACTGGAATGGGAAAGACAGAAGAGCCAGCAGTCGGTGGATTTGGAAGCGGAAAAAGCGCGCCTCGACAAGATGCGGTCCGTTCTCGACACGGAAACCGCCAAGCTGCAGGACGAAAAGACCAAGCTGAAGCAGTGGATGGACCAGGTGGAAGAACGCCGGACCACGCTCGCGCAGCGCGAAGCGGAATTTAAAAACATGGATGGGGAAATCTTCAAGACTTCGGCGGATCTCAAAGCCGAGAAAACACAGCTCGCCGACGAGCATGCACGGATCGAGGAAGAACGCAACAAGCTTGCGGAAGACCGCAGCGTTCTCGAAGACGAACGAAAGGCCTACGAACTCGCCCGCAATGCCCAGATGAATTGGCAGACCGAGCATGATAAACGCGAGCAGGCCCTTGCTGCCGAGGGCAAGGACATTGAACAGCGCAAGCTTGTCCTCGAGGAGAAGGAAAAGGCGTTTAAGGATTTCCAGGCTCAGACCAATGCCCAGGAACTCAAGCTCCAGGAGCGCGAGCAGGCCGTCAAAATTAAAGAAGACGAGATCCAGCAGCAGGTGGCCGTCATCAGCGAAAAGAACCGCAAGCTCGTCGATGACGAGGAAAAATTCGGACTTGTGAAATCGGAATACGAAGCATGGCAGCGCGAGAAGGACGTCGCCGAACATGAGCTCGTGCTCCAGAAACAGAAATATAACGCCTGGGAAAAGAAGCTGATCGAAAGTGAACGCGCGATTCAGGAGGCGAACAAGCTTATCGCCGACAAGCAGGCAGACCTCGACAGGCGCGCGGGGCTTTTGGACGAGCGGGAAAGCGCTTTCCAGACCTACCGGGATGAAGTTGCCAGAGCTTCCGAAAAGGTGGAAGCCGCCAAGCAGGACGTCACCTTCCGCCAGCGCAAAGTCGCCATGCAGTCCGACTCTTTGAAGGAAGAGCTTGCCGAAGTCGAGAAGCTCAAAGCCGCGTATCATTCCGCAAAAAACGTGTCCAAAGGCGAGTACATCGAGCCTAAAACTGCGGTGAAAAGTCCTTTCGACGCGTCACGCATCAACGTGAGGCGCGATCTTTTCCGTCAAAAGGACCTGGGATCCGGTGAGGCGGCCGATACGGTGGTCGCACGCGAATCTGCCGGCGATGATCAGAGCGCGTTGGCATTGTGGGAAGAAAAGCTTAAAAAACGCAATGGAGACCTGCAAAAGCAGAAGGAAGTCCTGCTCTCGGACCCGGCAGGCACCTTTGACCGGAATAAAAGCTGGTCTTCTTCGCCGTCGTCCAAAACGGACGAGCTGAAAAAGAACGCTTCCGACGAGTCTTCTCTCGATGAAGTTCCCTCTCTCTTCAAAGGCCGGGCCTCGGCCTCTCCGACCTGATTCCGCCGTCCCGGTAAGGGCAGGTGTTTTTTAGGATAGCCGTGCCTTCCGTCTTTCGCTAAAATACTTCAATCCATGAGCCCTGCCAAAATCCATGAAAAAAAGACCCTCTTGAGAAAGCAATTACGCTCCCTTGTCCAAAGTCTCAAGAAAAGGGATCTCCGGCGGAAAAGCAAAAAAATCACCGCGCTGCTTCTTCAAAGCCGGTGTTATCAAAAGGCCGAAAACCTGCTCGTGTATGTCCCAGTGGCCGGGGAAGTCGATACATGGCCTGTGCTCCGGCGCAGCCTGGCACTTGGCAAAAAAGTCTTCGTGCCGCGTGTCAGCGCGAAAAACGGGTCCATGAGTATTTACAGAATCGACGATCCCGAAAGGGGCTGGATCGCGGGCTGTTACGGGGTCCTGGAACCGCGGGCTGTGGCGGCAAGGCGCGGCAATCCTTCGCGGCTGGACATGGCGGTGGTGCCCGGCCTGGGGTTCAGCCGTTCCGGCGCGCGCCTGGGGCGCGGCAAAGGGCATTTTGACAAGTTTTTGAAAAAGGCCGGCAAGGCAGTGAAGATTGGCCTGGCGTTCCGGGAACAAATCGTGGCGAAGATTCCCATGGCCGGGCATGATGTGCGCATGGATAAGGTGATCACGGATTAGCCCATGGAAGAAGACATCCTCTACGAGTTTTCGGAAACGATAGCGGCGGGCGGACGGAAGGTTTATACGGTCTCCGACCTGAACCGCGAAATCCGCTCGGTACTGGAAAATCAGTACGCCTCGATTTGGGTCGAGGCCGAGATTTCCAATTTTAAATGGCATACGTCCGGGCACATGTACCTCTGCCTCAAGGACGATAAGGCCAGCATCAGCGCGGTCTTTTTCAGCCGGCTCAACCAGCATCTGAAATTCCGTCTGGAAGATGGCCAGAAGGTCCTGGTTTTCGGACGGCTTTCGCTTTATGAGCCGCGGGGGCAATATCAATTCTACATCGAGGCCGTCGAGCCCAAGGGCGTCGGAGGCCTGCAGCTGGCGTTTAACCAGCTGAAAGAGAAGCTTCAGAAGGAAGGCCTGTTCGCGGCCGAGCGCAAAAGAAAGATCCCGGCATTTCCGCGCGTGGTCGGCGTGATCACGTCGCCGACCGGAGCCGCGGTCCGCGACATTTTGAACGTCATGAACCGGCGCTTTTCCGGGACCCAGGTTTTGATTTCGCCCGTGCGCGTGCAGGGCGAAGGCGCGGCGCGAGAAATCGCCAAGGCCTTGGAGGAAATGAACCGTTCGTGTCCCGAGGTGGAAGTCATCATCTTGGGCCGCGGCGGCGGAAGCATCGAAGACCTCTGGCCTTTTAACGAAGAGATCGTGGCGCGGGCCGTGCACGCCTCGCGCATTCCCGTGATTTCGGCGGTGGGTCATGAAACCGACTGGACGATCTGCGACTGGGTCGCGGATCTTCGGGCACCCACGCCGTCGGCCGCGGCGGAGCTCGTAGTGCAGTCGCGTGAGGAAATCCAGGTCCTGTTTGAAAGCCTGGGCAAAAGGATGAAGAGCGCCCTGCTGTACCGGCTGGAAAACGCGAGAAGCCGCCTGGAAGGCCTGGAACAAAGCTACGCGCTGAAGCAGCCGGTCTATCTCGTGCAGCAGGCAGGCCAGCGCTTTGACGAATTGCTGAAGCGCCTGCATGGCGGCATGAAATCGGTCATCGCGGAAAGCGGTGCGCAGTTCCGGGAAGAGGCCGCGAAGTTGCACAGCCTGAGCCCGCTGGCCGTCCTCGACCGCGGCTATTCGATTACTCAGAACGAGAAGGGCGGGCTTTTGAAAGACGTCCGCGGCTTGAAAGCGGGGGACACGATCACGACCCGCCTGGCGCGGGGAAGCGTCAAATCCAAAGTCGTCGAAGCAACGCCTCTCAAAGGAGAATAAAATGGGATCCGAAGACATCCAGTTCGAAAAAGCCATCGAGAAGCTCGAGAGAATCGTCGAAGAACTTGAATCCGGGGAAGTCGCCCTGGAGCAGGCGCTCGCGAAATACGAAGAAGGCGTGAAGCTTTCCCGGCTTTGCCAGGGCAAGCTCGCGGAAGCGGAAAAGAAAGTCGAGATCCTGACGCGCACGCTTTCCGGGGAATTGTCACGGCAGCCTTTTGATCCGGAAAATGAAAGCGCCGGAGAAACCAAAAAAACAGCCTCGCGCAAGTCTCCGAAGGGAAAAAGCGCGGCCTCAAACGGGGAAGACGACATCCTTCTATGAGCTACGAAAAAGACTTCAAAAAATACATCGACCTGGTCGAACGCAAGTTAAAAGAAGTCCTGCCGCCGCCGGGGCAGCATCCCAGCGCGCTGCAGGAACCTTTGACCTATGCGGTCCTGTCCGGTGGCAAGCGGTTCCGTCCGGTCATTACCCTGGCGGCCTGTGAGGCCTGCGGGGGCAAGATCGAAGACGCCCTGATCCCGGCGGTTTCGATCGAGCTGATCCATTCCTATTCCCTGGTCCACGACGACCTTCCGGCCCTGGATAACGACGAGCTCCGGCGGGGGCAGCCCACGGTGCACAA
Source organism: Verrucomicrobiia bacterium (assembly GCA_035495615.1). NCBI lineage: Bacteria > Pseudomonadati > Verrucomicrobiota > Verrucomicrobiia > Verrucomicrobiia bacterium. Next base: position 44,411 of record DATJFP010000047.1, read on the forward strand.
GCGTTTCGGTGAGGCCATTGCCATCCTGACCGGGGATGGGCTATTGACCCTGGCTTTCCAGGTCCTGGCCGGCATCAAGCCCGCCAAAAAGGCGGTGGACATACTTACGGAAATATCGACGGCAGCAGGAACTTATGGTATGATCGGCGGTCAAGTGGCCGACCTTACGACCGATAAGGCGGATCTGGACCTGCCGACGCTTGATTTCATTAATGTCCATAAAACCGGGAAGTTGATTCGCGCGAGTGCCGTGGCCGGGGCTTTGGCTGCGGAAGCGGATAAGAACGACCGGGAACGGATGCTGAAATACGGCGAGTTTCTCGGGCTCGCGTTCCAGTCCGTGGACGATCTGATGGACGGGGACGGCTACTTAAAGATCATGAAAGCCCGGGAAGTCCGCATGAAAGTCCGCGACTTGATCGCCAAGGCCAAAAAGGAAATCCGGGCCCTGGGAGTTAAAGCGGAAAATCTTATCCGGCTGGCCGACGTGCTGCTGGACCGGGTGCCAAAGGAGACCGACGTTCATGCCCCGATGGATTCATAAAATCAATTCGCCGCGCGATCTGAAAAAGATCCCGCTCGAAAAGCTCCCCGAAGTCGCGGACGAATACCGTCAATACCTCATCGAATGCGTTTCCAAGACCGGCGGCCATCTGGGCGCCAGCCTGGGTGCGCTGGAGCTGAACATCGCGCTCCATTACGTCCTGGAATCGCCCAAAGACAAGATCTGCTGGGACGTGGGCCACCAGGCTTACGTGCACAAGATGATCACGGGCCGGCGCGACCGCATGCTGACCCTGCGCCAGCCGCACGGCATCAGCGGTTTTCCTTCTCCTTTCGAAAGCGAGCACGATCCCTTCATCGTCGGCCATGCCAGCACGGCCATTTCCCAGGCGCTCGGCCTTGCCGCGGCGCGCGACCTGAACAAGACCGACGAAAAAGTGGTCGCAGTGGTGGGCGACGGTTCAATCACGGCCGGACTCGCGTACGAAGCGTTGAACAATGCCGGGCATCTCAAAAAGGACATGCTGATCATCCTGAACGACAACAAGATGTCGATCGCCAAGAACGTCGGCGCCATCAGCAACTGCCTGAATCGCGTCATCACCAATCCCATTTACAACCGCATCCGCCTGGAAGTTGAACACCAGCTCGACAAGTTTCCGCGCCTGCGCAAGTTCACGACGAAAAATCTCGAAGGCCTTAAAAGCATCCTGGTCCCGGGCATTCTTTTCGAAGAACTCGGCTTCCGTTATTTCGGCCCCATAGATGGGCATGACGTGGTGGCTCTCGTCCACACGCTGCGTAAAATCCTTTCGCTGAAAGACTGCAGCTTCCTCCACATCGTGACCGAAAAAGGCAAAGGCTATCCGTTTGCCGAAAAGGACGCGGAAAAGCTGCACGGCGTCACGCCGTTTAACGTGGCGACGGGCGAGAAAATCCAGGGCGAGGTCAAGAAGGAAGGCGCGCCTTATACGAAGGTGTTTGCCAAGGCGCTTACCAAAATCGCGCGCGAGAATCCGAAAGTCGTGGCCATTACCGCGGCCATGCCCACCGGCACGGGCCTCTTGGAATTTCAGAAGGAATTTCCGGACCGGTTTTTCGACGTGGGTATCGCGGAACAGCATGCCGTCACGTTCGCGGGCGCGCTGGCCAAGGGCGGCATCAAGCCCGTCTGCGCCATTTATTCCACGTTCCTGCAGCGCTCGCAGGACAGCCTGCTGCATGACGTCGCGCTGCAGCGCCTGCCCACGGTGCTTTGTCTGGACCGCGCGGGCCTTGTCGGCGCGGACGGCGCCACGCACAACGGCGTCTTCGACATCAGCTACCTCGGCCATATCCCGCATGTCGTGATTGCCGCGCCGAAAGACGAGTTCGAAATGGAACAGATGCTCCGGCTTGGTATCGATTACCCGCACATCTTTGCCATTCGATACCCGCGCGGCAACGTGCCCCTGGAAGCCGCCAATCTTCCCCAAAATGCTTTCGGCATCGGGGAAGGAGAAGTGCTCCGCGAAGGCCAGGATGGGACGATCCTTGCGTTCGGCACGATGGTCTTCACCGCGCTGAAGGCGGCTGAACTTCTCAAGGAAGAAGGCTTTGAAGTGCGTGTCGTGAACATGCGCTTTGCCAAGCCTCTTGACGAAGTCCTGATCCTGCAGTCGCTGGAAAAAAGCCCGTTTCTCTTTACGGTCGAAGAGCACGTCCTGACGGGCGGTTTCGGCTCCAAGGTCCTCGAATTCCTGGAATCGCGCGGTGTCACGGGCGCCGCGTTGAAACGGTTCGCGCTGCCGGACGAATTCATCGAGCACGGCGCGCAGGATGCGCTCCTTGACCAGTTCGGCCTTTCCGCGGAGAAGATCGCGGCTCAGGTCCTGAACGAGATCAAATTCCGGAAGCAAGACGTCGTTTCGGACCCGAACATCGCCTGATCTCCGGTGGATTCCATGAGAAAAAAGAAAACACCCCCCGCCGCACCGCGGAAAAAATCCCGTCCCATGACCGCGGGAATTTTCGTCAACCCGGACAAGTCCGCAGCCCTGACTCTCCTGAAAGAACTCCGCCGTTGGTTTGCCGCGAAAGGCATCCTCGTGGAAGATTCGCGCTCGCGGCCGATCCAGGAGTGGATCAAAAACTGCGCTTTCGTGGTCTGCCTGGGAGGCGACGGGACGCTGCTTTCGCTGGCAAGGCAAATGCACGAAACGTCGGCCCCGGTCCTCGGCGTGCATCTCGGGAATCTGGGCTTTCTCACCGAGGTGAAGAAACACGAAGTTTTTTCGGAGCTCGAAAATTTTCTATCGGGCAAGTCTGAGATCGAGGAGCGCCTGATGATCCGCTGCTCGGCCGTAAGCAAGGGGCGCAGGACCCCGCGCGATTTCCTGGCGCTGAACGACGTCGTGATCGGCCGCGAAGGCCTAACACGGCTTTTGAAGCTGCGCGTGCAGGTGGGCGGGGAAGTGCTGACCAATTTTTCCGGCGACGGGGTCATCGTGGCCACGCCGACCGGATCGACCGCCTACTCGCTTTCCGCGGGCGGCGCGGTCGTGCACCCGACCCTGCAGGTCATGATGATCACGCCGATCTGTCCGCACGCGTCGTCGCTGCGGCCCATCGTCGTGTCGAGCAATGAGAAGATCCGGATCGCGCTGGAAAATCACGGGTCCGGTGCCAAGGCGCTGCTCACCGCCGATGGCCAGGACACGCTGGAGATCGACGCGAGTTACACGGTGGAAGTCACGCGGTCCAAACTGCCGCTGCGGCTGATCAAGAGTTCGAAACGCGGTTACTATGAAACCCTGCGCGAAAATTTTAAATTTCCTTCGTAAGGAGAAGTTATGGCCAAAGTACTGGTAGTGGACGACGAAAAATTCATCTGCGAGGAATTCCGTGATCTCATGGCTGAGGACGGCCATGACGTGGACATTGCCTTCAACGGCCAGGAAGCTCTCAAGAAGGTCGCGGAAAGGGATTACCACGTGATTTTTCTCGACGTGCTGCTGCCGCGGATGGAAGGCCGACAGATTTTCGAAGAAATCAAAAAAATCAAAAAGGTCCCGGTGGTGTTCATGTCCGGCTATCTTCCTCCGAACAAAGAGAAAGAGGCCCTGAGCCTGGGCGCCCTGGCCTGCCTCAAGAAACCTCTCGACCTCGAACAGGTCAAAAAGATCATCGATGACGCCTCCCGATAAGAACTCGCCGGAAACCCGCGCTGTCCGTGTCCGTTTTGCCCCGTCGCCTACGGGATACCTCCACATCGGCGGCGTGCGCACCGCGCTGTTCAATTATCTTTACGCGCGCAACCAGGGCGGGAAATTCCTGCTCCGCATCGAAGACACGGACCAGCAGCGCTCGAAAAAGGAATTCGAGGACGAAATCGTCAGCTCGATGAAATGGCTGGGGCTTACCTGGGACGAAGAGCTCGTTTACCAGAGCAAGCGTCTCGACCGCTATCACGAAATCGCGGACAAATTGATCGCCGAAGGAAAGGCCTACGAAAAGACCGAGGACGGCAAGAAGGCCGTCTGGTTTAAAATCCCTCACCGCGAAGTCATTTTCACCGATCTGGTGCATGGTCCGACGAAATTCGACACGTCGCTGTTCGAAGACCTCGTCATCATCAAATCCGACGGTTTTCCCACGTATCATTTTGCCTGCGTCATCGACGACCACGACATGGAAATCAGCCACGTGATCCGCGGCGATGACCACATCTCGAATACGCCGCGCCACATCCTGCTGTATGAAGCCCTGGGCTGGAAGCCGACCAAATACGCGCACCTGCCGCTCATCGTGGGCGACGACAATGCGCCGCTCTCCAAACGGCACGGCACCGTGGCCGCGGGCCATTACCGCGACCAGGGCTTTTTGCCGCAGGCGCTCGTCAATTTCCTGGCTTTGCTGGGATGGGGTGCGGCCTCGAACGAGGAGATCTTCACGCTTCAGGAGCTTTGTCAGAAATTCAGCCTGAAAAAAGTGAACAAGGCCAATGCCCGGTTCAATCTCGAAAAGCTGCTGTGGATCAATGCCCAGCACCTGAAAAATTTGCCGAAGGCGGATTACGTGAATGCCATTTCCGCTTTTTATCCCGAAGAGTCGCGCGCCATGGCGCCCGAGGTGTGGGAAAAGATCGTGCTCCTTTTTCAAACCCGCATCAAGACGTTTCGCGATCTGAAAACCGAAGCCTCGTACGTTTTCGAAGAGCCCGCGGCCTATGATGAGTCTCAGGCAGCCGCGTATCTTTCCCGTCCGGAAGCTGCGGCGGCTTTCGAAGCCTGGGTCCAGAAGGCCGGGGCCCTTCCCGATTTCAATGACGACAAGGCGCTCGAAGCCCTCACGCGCGACGTGGCCAAGGAGAACGGGCTGGAAGCCAAAGACATGATCCATCCGCTGCGTTTTTTTCTTACGGGAAAGACCGTGAGCCCGGGCCTCTTCGAGCTGATGAACGTCCTGGGAAAAGAAAAGTGCCTGCGCCGCATTACCCGCTTTACGGGAAAGAAATCCCTGGCGCCCTGAGGCCCTATGTCCGACTGTTTGTTTTGCAAAATCGTGAAGGGCGAAATTCCGTCGCGCGTCGCCTATCAAGACGAACGCGTCTTTGCCTTTCACGACATCAACCCCCAAGCCCCCGTCCACGTGCTGGTGATCCCCAAGAAACATATCCCGCGTATCGCCGAGATGGGGGAAGGCGACGCCGCTCTCATGGGGGAAGTCCTCGAATCGGCGCGGAAGATCGCTTCGCAAAACAAATGGAAGGACTACCGGCTGGTCATCAATGACGGACCCGAAGCCGCGCAAACGGTCTTCCATGTCCACCTGCACCTCTTGAGCGGGCGCCGCATGACATGGCCTCCGGGCTGAACCCTCCGATTCACACCGCCGCAATCCCTTTCTCCTGCTTGTTTTAACGCACTTTGCTTCTTCGCAAACCGGAGGTTATTCTTTTGAGAAGAGCCCTTATGCCCGACGACGCGCTTATTATGAAAGAAGTCTATAGTCCTGCCGACATCGCCCTCCTCTGCAAAAAGGACGTTGCGGAGGTCCGGAGCTGGATGGAGCAGGGGCTTTTGCGCTGCTTCCAGGTCACGGGCGGGCATTTGCGCGTGACGCATGAAAGCCTGTCCGATTTCATGGAGGCCGGTAAGATCGAGAAGCCGGGCGAATGGAATGCGGCGCCCCAAAAACTGCGCGTGCTCGTTGTCGAGGATGATCCGGACTTACTTGAAATCATTTCCGAACTATTGAAAGAAGAACCGCGCATCGAAGTCCGCGCGGAAAACAACGGCTTCACCGCGGGGCTGCAGATTGCGGGCTGGTATCCCGACCTGGTGCTTCTCGATTTTCTGATGCCGGGCATCAGCGGCTTTGAACTTTGCGCGCGGCTGCGCGAGAACGAAAAAACTTCGGACCTGCCCGTCCTGGCCATGACCTCGCTGACTTCCATCGACAAGAAACGGGAAATCTACGAATCGGGGGTTTCCGATTTCCTGGGCAAGCCTTTCCGGAGTCAGGATCTCCTGCACAAGGTCCGGCTCCTTCTCGGCCTGGACCCGGCTTACCGCACCGCTTCCACAGGGGCGAAGAAAGCCTGATTTGCAAATTTCCCTGCCATTTTCCTCCGGAGTCATTCTAAAACTGTCCTCTTGTGCGCCGCATGAGGAATGCTTATAATAGCGGCTTCCGATGCCGGCCATTTTACTTTTTGGGGGATGGTGTAACGGTAGCACGACAGACTCTGGATCTGTCTGTCTAGGTTCGAATCCTAGTCCCCCAGAACTTTCGGCTGGGAACCTGGATTCGGAAACCAGGAAGTGAGGGACGTATGGATAAAAAAACGCTTTATGAAAAAGCCGAGCATGCGTTTAATCAGGCTTTTGAGGCCGCGAAACAGTCAGTCAAAGTAGTTTCGGAAAAGGCTGGGGAAGCCGCCCAGGTCACCAAACTGCTCATCGAAAAGGCGGCCCTGGAGCATCGCGTCACCAAGAAGTTTGCCCAGATCGGAAGCAGCGTTTACGAACAGTCGACCCGCGAAGGCCGCATTGACGCCGGCAACGAACGGGTCAAGGCCCTCATCGAGGAGACGAAAAAACTCGACGCCGAGCTTGCGCGCGTCGAGGCCGCCCTCGAGCAAGAAAAGATTTTTAAGAAGGAAAACCGAGTTTAGAAGTTTTGGGAAGCTTCGCGCTTCCTCACGTGCGATCGTGGTGGAATTGGCAGACACACTAGCTTGAGGGGCTAGCGCCGCAAGGCATACAGGTTCAAGTCCTGTCGGTCGCACCATTTGCTCTTTTTATAATTTATAAAACGACCGACAGGACTTGAAGGCCGAAGCCAGGTGGCTTCGGCACGCTCGGCAGACCTTGACGGTCTGCTCTTCGCAGGGAGCACCTGTTTTGAAACGGGACCTACGTCACGTTTCAAGGTGCGGGCGGTTACCGGGGCCACAGGCCACGGAACCAAGTCCCCAAACAAGGTCGCACCATCGGCCGAAGGCCGATAAGATTTTTTTCTTAACGCATCCACATCTCGAAAGGCCCTCCCCATGCAAGGACAGCAGATGATCCCTTCTCATGTTTTTCGTGAATATGACATCCGCGGCATCGCCGATAAAGAATTCTCCGACGAGCTCGTCACGTCCATCGGCCGCGCGTTTGCCACGCTTCTTGCCAGGGAAAATAAAAACCACATCGCGGTCGCTCATGACATGCGTCCCAGCTCGGACCGTCTTCACGCCGCGCTGATCAAGGGGCTCATGTCCGCGGGCGCCCACGTCGTGGACCTGGGCCTCGTTCCCACGCCCGTCCTTTATTTTTCCGTCTCTCATCTGAAACTGCAGGCCGGCATTTCCATCACGGGCTCGCATAATCCGGTGGAATACAACGGCTTCAAGCTGCACCTCGCGGACCGCCCCTTTTTCGGCGCGGAAATCCAGGAGCTGCGCAAGCTCATCGAGTCCGGCAAGTTCCTTCAGGCTCCCGGCAAAGTGGAGAAGGGGACGATCCTCTCAGAATACAAAAACTACGTCCGCGGCCTTTTTAAATTCAAAAGGAAGATCAAGGTGGTCGTGGATTCCGGGCACGGTATGGGCGCGCTTGTCGCTCCCGATCTCATCAAGAGCCTGGGCCATGACGTCATCGAACTCTATTCGAATCTTGACCCGGCCTTTCCGGACCATCACCCCGACCCGTCCGAACCCAAAAACCTCGTGGATGCGCAGAAAAAGGTCCTCGAGAAAAAGGCGGACTGCGGCATTGCCTTTGACGGCGATGCGGACCGCATCGGGCTCGTGGATGAAAAAGGGGAAGTCATTCCGGGCGACAAGATCCTGCTGCTCGCCGCGCGCGCGATCCTGAAGAAAAAACCCGGTTCCACCATCATTGGCGACGTGAAATGCTCGCAGGCCGTGTACGACGACATCACGAAAAGAGGCGGGAAGGCCGTCATGTGGAAGACCGGCCACTCGCTCATCAAGGCGAAGATGAAGGAAACGCACGCGGAGCTCGCGGGCGAAATGAGCGGGCACATGTTTTTCGTGGACCGCTGGTTCGGCTTTGACGACGCGATTTACGCGGCGTGCCGCGTGCTGGAAATCCTGGACGAAGATCCGCGCCCCTTGTCGCAGCACCTGGCGGACCTGCCGCCGCTTTTTTCCACGCCGGAACTCCGCGTGGACTGTCCGGACGACGTGAAATTCGATCTCGTCAAAAAAGCCGTGGCCGAATTCAAAAAAGAATACAAGGTGATCGACACCGACGGCGCGCGCATCCTTTTCAACGACGGATGGGGCCTTGTCCGTGCCTCGAACACCCAGCCCGTTCTCGTCCTGCGCTTCGAGGCCACGAGCCAGAAGCGGCTTCTCGAAATCCAGAGCCTCGTCGAATCCAAACTCAAACAGCTGGGCGGAAAGGCCTGATCCCATGCCCCCGGCCGGCCGGTGGGCCGTAATCATGGCGGGCGGGCGCGGCACGCGTTTCTGGCCCGAGAGCCGCAACGCCATGCCCAAGCAATTCCTGGCCATGTTCGGCAGGAAGACCCTTCTCGAAGAAACTGTGGACCGTCTGGCCCCGGTTGTTTCCAAATCTCACATCTTCGTCGTCACTCAAAAAGACAAGACCGGCCTCGTCCGGAAAAAAATCCATGCACCAGCCTCGCGCGTTCTCGGCGAGCCCGTGGGGCGGAACACGGCGCCGTGCATGATTTACGCTGCGGCGCTCATCGCGCGTAAAGACCCCAAGGCCGTCCTGGCCATGCTTCCCGCGGACAACCGCATTGAAAACGTGCCTGTGTTTCGCAGGGCGCTGAAAGCCGCCTATGCTGCGGCCTCAAAAGAAGGGCTTCCGGTAACTTTTGGCATTCGGCCCGGATACCCGCATACGGGCTACGGCTACCTGGAAATGGGGAAAGAGGCCTGCCGCGCCGGAGGCTTCAAAATTTACCGGCTCAAGCGCTTTCATGAAAAGCCGAACCTTCCCCGCGCCAAGGCCTTTTTTAATTCCGGAAAATTTTTATGGAACAGCGGCATGTTCGTATGGCGCGCGGACCGGCTGCTGGAAACGGCGCGGAAATTCCTGCCCGAGGCGTACGAACTCGCGCGGTTCATGACGGAAAAAGATGCGGCGCGGCGGCTGGAAAAATATTTCCACAAAATGCCGAACATCTCTATCGATTACGGCCTGATGGAAAAACTCGGCAGCGGTATTTTGACGCTTCCAGTCGACATCGGCTGGAGCGACGTGGGCGGATGGAAGACTCTCGCCGAGCTGCTCGGCAAGCCCGGCGCGGACAATGTTCTGGTAGGCGATGTCGTGCCCGTGCGCAGCCGCGGCAACTTCGTGAAAATGAACGGCCGCATGGCCGCGCTGGTCGGCGTGCAAAATCTTGTCGTCATCGACACGCCGGACGCGCTCCTTGTCTGCGCCAAAGACCAGACCGAAGCCATCCGCGAGGTCGTGGACGAAATCAAAAGGCGCGACTGGAACCACTACCTCTAGCTTTCCGGACTGACGTGAAGACCTTCAAGTGCATCCTCAAAAAAGGAAAAGAGAAACCGCTGCAGGGCCGTCATCCCTGGGTGTTCTCCGGCGCCATTGACCAGATCGAAGAAGGGCTCGAAGCCGGTGATCTGGTAAGCCTCTTTTCCGCGGGCGGCGACTTCCTGGGAACGGGCTACATCAATCCCGCGTCGCAGATTGCGGTGCGCGTCCTGGAATTCGGTAAGGAGCCCGTGGGCGAGGCGCTTTTCGAAAAGAAATTGCGCGCTGCGGCGGCGCTGCGCGAAACCTTTGGCATCCTGAACGAAAAGACAACGGCCTGCCGTCTCGTGCATTCGGAAGGGGACTTTCTGCCCGGACTGATCGTGGACAAGTACGGCGATACTCTTGTCGCGCAGTTTTTGACCGCGGGCATGGAGCGGTGGAAGGAAACGCTCGCGGGCCTGCTGGAAAAAGTCTTCAAGCCCGAGGGCATTTTCGAGCGCAGCGATTCGGACATGCGCGAGAAAGAAGGCCTGGAAAAGCGTTCCGGTTTATTGGCGGGCAAGGAGCCTCCGGCGGAAATCGAGATCTTGGAAAACGGCCATGTGTTTCTGATTGACGTCCGCGCGGGACAGAAAACGGGTTTCTTCCTGGACCAGCGGGAAAACCGGGCCTCGATCGGAGCCCTTTCCCAGGGCCGCAAAGTCCTGAACTGTTTTTCTTATACGGGCGGATTTTCGGTATATGCGGCCAAGGCCGGGGCTTCCCGGGTCGTGTCCGTCGAACTTTCCCAGCCGGCCCAGGACACAGCGCGAAAAGCGTTCGAGCGGAACGGGCTAAAAGGCGATTTCGAATTCGTGCGCGAAGACGTGTTCGACTATCTCCGGAAAACGAAAGAGACTTTCGATCTGATCGTCCTCGACCCGCCGGCCTTCTGCAAAACCAAGGGCCAGGTGCCCCAGGCCTGCCGCGGTTACAAGGATATCAACCTCTGCGCCCTCAAGAAACTTGCCCCGGGCGGACTGCTTTTCACGGCCTCGTGTTCGACCTACATGACGCCGGACCTTTTCCAGAAAGTCGTGTTCGGCGCCGCCAAAGACGCGGGCCGGGACCTCCGCATCGTCCGCAAAACCTCCCATGCCCCCGACCATCCGGTCAGCATTTTCCACCCCGAGGGCGAATACCTGAAGGGCCTCCTTTGCCAGGTGCTTTAAGCAACACGTTAAGGAAACCCGGCAAAATTACGATCTATCAAGTATACTAATGACAGTTTAGTTCTGGACCCTCTCAACCCGCATTCGAAAGGGAACCTCCATGGACATTCTTGAAGACAAGAGCCTTAGCGAAGGTAAACGCAAGGCGCTCGAGCTGGCCGAAGATTCGCGCGAGCAAGAGTGGAAACACCCCAGTTTCGCCGCCGAACTATTTAAAGGAAGAGTCCGCTGGGACCTCATCCTCCCTTATCCCGAACAGAATGCGGAAGACAGGAAAATCGGGGACGAATTCCTCAAAAAACTCGAGGCCGTGCTCCGCGAGCACATCGACCCGGACAAGGTCGACCAGACCGGCGAAGTCCCGGCCGAGGCGCTGAAGGCGCTGGCCGAGATCGGCTGCTTTGCCATCAAGATTCCCAAAGAATACGGCGGCCTGGGCATGAGCCAGGTCAATTATAACCGCGCCATCCACCTGGTGGCGAGCTACTGCTCTTCGACTGCGGTTTGGCTTTCCGCGCATCAGTCCATCGGCGTTCCGCAGCCTTTGAAACTCTTCGGAACCGACGAGCAAAAGAAAAAGTACCTTCCGCGTTTTGCCAAGGGCGCGATCTCGGCTTTTGCGCTCACCGAACCCGACGTCGGCAGCGATCCGGCGAAAATGACGACAACCGCGGTGCCGGTCGATGACGGCAAGAACTTCATTATCAACGGCGACAAGCTCTGGTGCACGAACGGACCCAAGGCTGACATCCTGATCGTGATGGCGCAGACACCGCCCAAAGTCGTCAACGGCAAGGAAAAGAAGCAGATCACGGCCTTTATCGTGGAGCGTGCCTCTGGCGGAATCGAAGTCTTGCACCGCTGCCGGTTCATGGGCCTCAACGGAATTCAGAACGGACTCTTGCGCTTCAAGAACGTGAAGGTGCCGCGGGAAAACATCGTGGGCGGGGAAGGTCAGGGGCTGAAGATCGCGCTGACTACCTTGAACACGGGAAGATTGACGATGCCCGCCGCCGTGACGGGCGGCTCCAAGTGGTGCCTGAAGGTGGCGCGGCTCTGGTCCAAGGAACGCGTCCAGTGGGGCCATGAGATCGGCCAGCATGAAGCCGTGGCGCACAAGATCGCGACCATGGCCGCCACGATTTTTACGATGGATGCCGTGACCTACATCGCCTCGGAAATGGCGGACCGGCATCTTTTCGACATCCGCCTGGAAGCGGCCATGGCCAAACTCTGCTGCACGGAAGCGAGCTGGAAAGTCGTTGACGGGACTCTCCAGATCCGCGGCGGACGTGGTTACGAAACCGGGCCTTCGCTGAAGGCCAGGGGCGAAAAAGGCTATGCGGTCGAGCGCATGATGCGCGACGCCCGTATCAACACCATCATCGAAGGCACCAGCCAGATCATGCGTCTTTTCATCGCGCGCGAAGCCATGGACACACACGTGCGCAAGATCATGCCCATCATGTCGCGTAAGACGAAACCTGGCGAAAAGCTGGCGCTCGCGGGCAAGGCCTTCAAGTTTTACAGCACGTGGTATCCGAAGCAGTTCATCCCCGCGTCGCAGCTTCCGAAAGACGTCGCGATTCCCGGCGCGCTCAAACCGCACATGAAATACATCGGCGGCGCGGCGCGGCGCCTGGCCCGGAACCTGTTCCATGCCATGGCCATCAACCAGCAGAAGCTCGAATCCAAGCAGCAGCTCATGTCGCGCCTCGTCAATATCGGTACCGACCTTTTTGCCATGGCCTCGGCCTGTTCCAAGGCGATCCGGCTGAAGGAAAAGGGCACGGCCGACGCCAATTCCGTGGCGCTTGCTGACTTGTTCTGCCGTCAGGCCAAGGGCCGCATCGAAAAGCAGTTCCGCGGCCTGTTCTCCAATAGCGATGCCTTTGCGTACAACCTCGCCCAGGATGTCCTGGAAGGCAAGTACGCCTGGCTGGAGAACGACATTATCTTCCCGGCCTAAGTCAGGAAGCCCCTTTCCTAAAGCCGTCAAAGTTGGTACAATACCTGCTTTAACCCCAGCGTCTTGACGATCCAACCTCCGGTTTATCTTCAGACAGTCTATTTAAGGGGAGAGGTTTCTCTTATTTATGGAAGACAAGAAAACAGCCGCGGAAAAAAACAAGGAAAACAGCGCTTACCTGAAGGGCACGGTTCCTGACGCCGTCCTCTCGGACAGCTCGCACTTCACGAGTGACGAAAGCGCCCTGCTCAAATTTCACGGCACCTATCAGCAGGACGACCGCGACGTCCGCGGCGCACGCGTGAAGGAAAAGAAAGAGCCTCTCTACGGAATGATGGTCCGCTCCAAGATTCCGGGAGGACGCCTGACCGCCGCGCAATATCTCAACCACGACGACCTCGCCGGCCTGTACGGCAACGGCACGCTCCGGATCACCACGCGCCAGGGCTTTCAGTTCCACGGCGTCCTGAAAAAGAACCTCAAAGCCGTCATTCGCAGCATCAACGAAAAGCTCGGCACGACCAGCGGCGCCTGCGGCGACATCGTCCGCAACGTCATGGCCTGCCCGGCGCCGGCCTCGGACCGCTCGCGCATGAAAGTGTTCGAGCTGGCTAAGAGCTTGTCGGACCAGTTCCTCTCCAAGAGCGGCACTTACCAGGAAATCTGGCTGGACGGAAAAAAGACCGAAACCGAAAGGCCTCCGGAAGAGGCGGAGCCCATCTACGGCAAGGCTTACCTGCCGCGCAAATTCAAGATCGGCATGGCCTGCCCGGATGACAACTGCATCGACGTGTACACGCATGACCTGGGCATCGTGCCCGAGTTGGATGCCAGCGGCGGCGTGGCGGGATTCACGCTGCTCGTGGGCGGCGGGCTCGGCATGACGCATGGCATCGAAAAGACGTATCCGCGGCTGGCAACGCCGCTTTGCTTTGTGACGCCCGAGGACCTGGCCGAAACCTGCAAAGCCATCGTGCTCGTCCAGCGTGACAACGGCAACCGCCAGGACCGTAAAAGGGCCCGCCTCAAGTACCTTCTGGATGAGCGGGGAGTGCCCTGGTTCCGCTCGGAAGTGGAGAAGCGGCTGGGAAAAAAAACCCAGGATCCGCACCCGATCCGCTTGAAAGAGGTTGAAAACCACCTGGGCTGGCACCCGAATGCCCAAGGCGCCTGGTACCTGGGCGTTTTCATCGAGAACGGCAGGATCAAAGACGAAGGTTCCCTGAAGCTGAGGACCGGCCTGCGCGCGCTCGTGGAAAAATACAAGCCGGACGTTTATCTCACGGCCCAGCAGGACATCCTTTTCAGCGGGTTCCAGGAGAACCAGAAAAAGGAAGTCGAGGACTTGCTGCGTTCCCACGGCATCAAACTGCCTTGGGAGCTCGCCAAGGCGCGGCTTGATTCCATCGCCTGCCCGGCCCTGCCCACCTGCGGCCTGGCCATCTCGGAATCCGAGCGGGTCATGCCCGGCCTCATGGACGAATGGGAGAAAGAAGTCGCGGCCCAGGGGCTCGAAGACCAGAAATTCATCATCCGCATGACCGGCTGCCCGAACGGCTGCGCGCGGCCGTACAATGCCGAGATCGCCCTGGTCGGGCGCAATCCCGGCATTTACAACGTCTACGTCGGCGGCAGCCTGATCGGCGACCGCATGGCCTGGAGCCTGGCTGACAAAGTGCCGCTTGCCGACATCGTCAAAACGCTGCGTCCCGTGCTTTCACTTTACCGCAAAGAGCGCGAAAAAGGCGAAGGATTCGGTGATTTTTGCTTCCGTTCCGGAGCGGCCAAATTAAAAAATTTGATCTCCGCCTCGGCCGCTTCCCAAGTGCCTCATTCCTCGTAGGTTACCCGAGCCTTTGTCCCGAGCCCTACTCTTGCAAGGCTTGCGTCCTGCGGGTATTCTTTAGGTAGCTTTTTGAAAGGAATATGAGGAATGAAACGGCGCGGCGAATGGATCATCCCTGGCGTGACTCTGCTCTGCATTCCTCTGCTTTTTTCGGGGCCTGTCGTGGCCGCGGAAAGCAGCTCTGACGGAGCTTTCCCTGCGCTGGAAAACACCACCGCTTTCGAACAATACCGCCGCCGTCCGTTTACCGAAGAATCCAAAATCCTCTGCCTGATCGACCGTTTTGCCGTCCCGTCCGCCGAGATCCTCTACGAAGGCCATTATTTCAAGGCCTCTTTCGCGGCTCGTGTCGTGCGCCTGTACCTGGCCGCCAATTACAAGGGCGAAAGCGCCCGCAGCTGGATCCTGAAGAAATGCTACCGCTCCCATCAGGCCGGGGTTATTATCTGGGCGAAATTGCCGGGCAGCGATAATTTCCGCATGGCCAAAGACGTCCTTCTGGAGGAGCTCGACAAGCTGGACCTCCTTACCGAAGACTTAAGGCGTATCAAGGCCACGACCGCCGAGATCGAAAGCCTTCCGCCCCCGGCTACCGAGGCCGCGAAAAACCAGGACGTGGAGCCCATCCTGGCGCCTGTCGTGCCTGTCGCGTCTTAATTTTCTTCCCCGCCGGACCGTTCATCCCCGTCCGTTTTAAGCCGATAAAAGAACGTCTTTTCCTAACCCCCTGTCTCAAACGAGGAGAGAAAAATGGCGACCAAGACCCTAAGGCCCCTGCCGTCAGGCAAAGTCACGATTTTCAAGATCTCCAACCGCCGCGGATTTGCCGCGGTCTGCATGCGCAATCTCACCGAAGGCCGCAGCGCGGACCAGGCGTTCCAGCGCATGGCCAAAGCCGTCCGCCGCGCCGGCTACGAACTGCGGGGCAAGGTTCCGAAAGCCAAGGCCTGATCAAAAGTTTTTCCGTTTGATTGACAGGATGGAGTGCCCGCTTTAAAATACGAAAAATCCTGAGGTTACGATTACACCATGACACGTGTTTTAAGCGGGACCCGGCCGACGGGAAAGCTCCATCTCGGCAATTTCCTTGGCGCGATCGAAAATTTCACCAAGCTGCAGAACCTGGACGCGTATTTCATGATCGCGGACTGGCATGCGCTGACCACCGAATACGAGTCCCACACGCAAATCGCCCAGAACGTGGGCGAAGTCATGGTGGATTACCTGGCCAGCGGTCTCGATCCGGAGAAGTGCACCATCTTCATCCAGAGCGAGGTGCCGGAACACGTGGAACTGGCCCTGATCTTCTCCATGATCACTCCTCTGGGATGGCTGGAAAGAAACCCGACCTACAAAGACCAGCTCAAGGAAATGAAAGGCAAGGATCTCGCCACGCACGGCTTTCTCGGTTATCCCGTGCTGCAGGCCGCGGACATCCTGCTTTATAAAGCGGTCAAAGTGCCGGTGGGCGAGGATCAGCTCCCGCACTTGGAACTCACGCGGGAAATCCTGCGGCGGTTTCATCATCTGTATAAGGTCCAGATTTTTCCGGAACCCGAAGCCATCCTGACGCAGGCGCCGCGCATTCCCGGGACCGACGGCCGCAAGATGAGCAAGAGCTACAACAATTGCATTTATCTCGCGGACACGAAGGAAGAGACAACGGCCAAGGTCAAGACCATGGTGACGGACCCGGCCCGCGTCCGCCGCACGGATCCGGGAAACCCGGAAGTCTGTCCGGTTTTTTACATGCACAAGATTTTTAATCAAGGCAATGTTCCCACGGTGGACAAGGAATGCCGCACCGCGGCGCGCGGCTGCACCGAATGCAAGATGGAAATGGCCGGCAAGATGAATGAATCTTTAGATCCCATACGCGAAAGGCGCAAGGAATGGACAACGAAACCGAAAGAAGTCAGGAAAATCCTGGACAAGGGGCGGGACAAGGCCCGGTCGACGGCTCAAGCGACGCTCAGCGAAGCGATGAAGGCCGTGGGGCTCCGCAGCTAGAAGCCGGCGTTCCCGAAGCGGCCTCCGCGAATGCCCCGGAAGCCGTCCCGGAAAGCGGCTCGGCGCTGCCTCTTTTGCAAAAGGCCGAACGCAGCCCGCTTCACGTGAAATTATCGATCTACGATGGGCCGCTCGACCTCCTTCTCGACCTGATCAAGAAGAACGAGATGGACATCCTGAACATCCAGGTTTCGGAGATCACGCGCCAGTACCTGGAGTACCTGGCGGAGATGAAGCGCCTGGACCTGGAAGTCGCGGGCGAGTTTCTCGTGATGGCCGCGACGCTCGTCTACATCAAGTCGCGGATGATCCTCCCTCAGACCGAAGACGACGAAGACGAAGAGGGCGGCGATCCGCGCGCGGAACTCGTGCGCAAGCTGCTCGAATACCAGGCGTTCAAGGAAGCGGCCAAAGAACTCGGCATGCTCGAGACCGAGCGCGGCAAGGCGTTCACGCGCCAGATCGCGGATTATTACCTCGCGGATCTCAGCGCCGAAGATGCGGGCATCGACACGTTCAGCGCGAATTTGTACGACCTGCTGTCCGCGTTCCAGAAAGTCCTGACCTTGAAGGGCCGAGAGGCCATGCACGAGGTCTATGAGGAAGTCATCTCTATTGACCAGAAGATCAGCGACCTCAAGGCGGCGCTGGCACAGAGAAAACGGGTTCTTTTTACGGAAATGTTTCCCGCGCGCTGGACGCGCAACGAGCTTATCGCGACTTTCCTGGCGCTCCTGGAAGTGGTGAAGGGGAAATTCGCGCGCTTCGTCCAGGAAAAACAGTTTGGTGAAATTGTGATCGAAAAAATCGAAGAACCGCAACCTTCAACGTCTCAACCGGAGGCCCAGTGAACGCAAAAACCGCTGCCAAGGAAAAGGAACGCGAGCAGAAATTGAAAGCCATGCGCAAGGACCTGGAAGAAAAGCTCGAGGAGCAGCTTCCGCCCGAAATGCTTGACCAGAAAATCCGTGTGGAAGTCGAGAAAGTCGACGTCAACGCGCCGCTCGAACCCTCGCAGGCCAAGTCCGTCATCGAAGCGCTCCTTTTTGCCTCTTCCAAGCCCATGACTGTTTCGGAAATCCGCAAGGTGATGCGCGCGGTGATGCCCAAGGAAATCGAAGGCTACATCCAGGAGCTCAAACAGGAATACACGGACACGAAAAAGAGCTTCGAGATCGTGGAGATCGCGGGCGGTTACGAGCTCGCGACACGCAAGGAGTTCGCGCCGTGGATCTGCCGCGTGGAAATGCAGAAAAAGGTCCGGCAGGCCACGCAGTCCGCGCTCGAAACGCTGGCCATCATGGCCTACAAGCAGCCGCTCACGCGCGCCGAGATCGAAGAGCTGCGCGGCGTCGACTGCAGCGGCGTCGTGACGAACCTCACGGAACGCGGCTTCATCAAGATTACAGGCAAAAAAGAAATCCCGGGCCGCCCGTTCCTGTATTCGACCACGGAAAAATTCCTGGAGCACTTCGGCCTGAATTCTCTGGCCGACCTGCCCAGCATCGACGAGATCAAGGTCATGGTCGAGCAGTCCGTGAAAAAAGAAGACCTGCTCGGCACGCAGAAAATTGTGGAAGTGCCGCAGGAAGGCGCCCCCGCGGAAGGCGCGCCGTCTGAGCAGGATCTGGAATCCGCGGAAGCCGCCGTGGACGCGGGCGTGGAAACGCCGGCCCCGGCCGAGCCCGTGGACACGCGTAAGGAACTGATGGACAATCTGTCCGAAATTTCCGCGGAGATCGACAACATCCCGGACATCCGCATCGAAACCCGCGAGGAAAAGAATGAGCCAGGAAAAAACTGATTCGCTGGGCGACTTGCGCCAGAAGATCGACGGGCTGGACAAGCAGATCGTCGGCCTTTTGAACCAGCGTACGAACCTCGCGCTCGAAGTGGGGCGGACCAAGCAGAAGCTGGGCAAGGAGATTTACGCGCCGGAACGCGAAAGCCAGATCTACCAGATGCTCGACATGGAAGCGGAAAAAGGCGTGCTGCCCAAAGAAGCGCTGAAGTCCATTTACCGCGAGATCATGTCCGCGGCCTTGTCGCTGGAAAAGCCGCTTACGATCGCCTACCTCGGGCCTGAAGCCACGTTCACGCACCTGGCGTCGCTTTCGAAATTCGGCTCGAGCGTGAAGTATTTTCCCGCGGTCAGCATTTCCGAAGTGTTCCGCGAAGTCGAACGCGGCCGCGCCGACTACGGCGTGATCCCGATCGAGAATTCGACCGAAGGCGCGGTGAACCACACACTCGACATGTTTATCGATTCGGACCTGAAAATCTGCTCGGAAATCCTTTCCAAGATCGACCACTATTTGATGTCGACGTCGTCGCTGGACCAGGTGAAGCGCGTGTACTCGAAGCCGGAAGCGTTCGGCCAGTGCCGGCAGTGGCTCGAAACGCACCTGCCGAAGGCCGAATACATCGAGACGGGCAGCACGACGCACGCGGCCCAGCGCGCTCAGAAGGAAAACGGCGCCGCGGCCATCGCCTCGAAACTCGCCGCGACGCTGTACAACCTCACGGTGCTGGCCGACGGCATCCAGGATTTTTCGCGTAACGTCACGCGCTTTCTCGTGATCGCGCGCCAGAACGCCCGGCCCACGAAGCGTGACAAGACGTCGCTGCTCGTCTCGGCGAAAGACAAGGTCGGCGCGCTCTACGACATCCTGCTGCCGTTCAAGAAGCACAAAGTCAATTTGACGAAGATCGAGTCCCGGCCGTCCAAAAAGAAGGCCTGGGAATATTATTTTTTCATCGATCTGGAAGGGCACGTGGAAGATCCCAAGATCAAACGCGTGCTGGATGCCGTGGAAACGAAAGTCCGCTTCATGAAAGTCCTCGGTTCGTATCCCGCTTCCGCGGCCAAGGAAGTCTAACCTTCACCTTATTATGGAAACCCTGATGAATCCCGCTTACAAAAGTTACGTCGAAGACATCCACCCGTACAAGCCGGGCAAGCCCATCAAAGAAGTAGAACGCGAGCTGGGCCTGCGCAACGTGATCAAGCTGGCCTCGAACGAGAATCCGCTCGGGCCGTCCCGCAAAGCGCTCTGGGCGATGCGGCGCGCGATCCGCGAGGCGCACCTGTATCCGGAAGGCTCCGGCTTTTATCTCGTGAAGCGGCTGGAACAGGAGCTGGGGATTCCGACGAGCCAGATCCTGATCGGCAACGGCTCCAACGAAATCCTCGAGCTTTTGTCCCGCGGCTTTTTGTCGCCGGGCGACCAGATCATTTCGTCCCAGACGTCGTTTCTCGTGTACCCGATCCTGGCCAAAGCCTGCGGCGCGGATTTCGTCGAAGTGCCCATGAAGGATTTCCGCTACGACCTGGAAGGTATCCTGAAGGCGGTGACCGACAAAACGAAAATCATTTTCATCGCCAATCCTAACAATCCGACCGGCACGTACGTGACCGACAAGGAAGTCGCAGCGTTTCTGGCCAAGGTGCCGCCGCATGTGATCGTATGTTTCGACGAAGCGTACGTTGATTTCGTGGACGCGCATGATTTCCCGCGCGTCATCGAATACGTTCAGGAGCGCCGGCCGAACGTCATCGTCATGCGCACTTTTTCCAAGTCGTACGGCCTTGCGGGCCTGCGCATCGGCTATGCGGCGGGGGACCCGAAGATGATCGGCTACCTGCACAAGGTGCGCCAGCCGTTTAACGTAAATTCCATTGCCCAGGCCGCGGCTACGGCAGCGCTGGACGACCGGTTTTTCCTCTGGCGGACGAAACACTGCGTGACCGCGGGCCGCCGCTTCTTTTATAGAAGGTTCGACCTGATGGGGCTCAAGTACCTGCCCAGCCAGGCGAATTTCGTGCTCGTGGATACAGGATGCGACGGCGACGAAGTATTTCAGGCGCTGCTCAAGCAGGGCATGATCATCCGTTCCATGAAAGAATACGGGCTGCAGACCTGGATCCGCGTTTCGATCGGGCGTCGCAGCCAGAACGCTCAGTTCATCCGGCTTTTGAAATCTTATCTCAGAAAAGGAATTTAATATGATCATCGTGATGCGGGAAACCGCGACCCCGGAAGAAATCAATCACATTTGCGAAAAGGTGAAAGAGCTCGGCCTCACGCCGCAGGTCTCGCGCGGCGTTGCGCGCACCATTATCGGCGTGATCGGCGAAGAAGAAAAAATCATGGTCAAGCCCCTGGAGGCTTTCCCGGGCGTGGATTCGGTCATGCCCATCCAGAAGCCGTACAAATTGGCGAGCCGGCATTTCAAAAACGAGCCCAGCGAATTCGACATGGGCAACGGCGTGATCGTGGGCGGCAAGCAGATCCACGTGATGGCCGGGCCGTGCTCCGTGGAAGGCCGCGAGATGCTCATGCAGACCGCGGCTGCCGTAAAAAAGGCGGGCGCCACCTTCCTTCGCGGCGGCGCGTTCAAGCCGCGCACGTCTCCGTACTCGTTCCAGGGCCTCGGAGAAGAGGGCCTGAAATACCTGCGCGAGGCCGCGGATGAACACGGACTGCTGGTCGTGACCGAAGTCATGGATACCCGCAGTGTGGAGCTCGTGTGCCAGTATGCGGACATGCTGCAGATCGGCGCGCGCAACATGCAGAACTTTGACCTCCTGAAAGAATGCGGTTCCGCGAAGAAGCCTGTGCTGCTCAAGCGCGGGCTTTCCGCCACGATCCAGGAACTGCTGCTTTCGGCGGAATACCTTTTGTCCAAAGGCAATTTCAAGGTGCTGCTCGGCGAGCGGGGCATCCGGACTTTCGAAACCGCGACGCGCAACACCATCGACATCAACGCCATTCCCGTGGTGAAGGAAGAAACGCATCTGCCCATCCTGGTGGATCCTTCGCACGGCACGGGCAAGCGCACGTACGTCCTGCCCATCGCGCGCGCGGCCATTGCGGCGGGATGCGACGCGATCATGGTGGAAGTGCATCCCAAGCCGGAAGAGGCGCGTTCGGACGGCCCGCAGTCCCAGCGCTTCGACCAATTCGAAGCCATGATGAAGGACCTCCGCGTGATCGCCCAGGCGGTCGGCCGTACGCTCTAATCTGAATATGAACCCTAAAAAGATAACGATTGTCGGTCTTGGCCTCATGGGCGGCTCCCTTGCCGCCGCGTGCCGGAAGAAATTTCCCCGCGCGCGCGTGACCGGCGTGAGCCGCAGCCGGGAAGCGCTCCGCTCGGCCCTGAAGAAGAAATGGATTCATGCCGCGAGCCGCGATCTGGCCGGGGGCGTCAGGGGCGCGGACCTCGTGATCCTCTGCACGCCCGTCGATACCTTTCCCCGTATCCTCAAAGAGATCGACCGCCATGCCCGTCCGGGCACGCTGGTGACCGATGTCGGCAGCATCAAGGGAGCGGTGCTTCGCGGACGGCGGAAGAATATCACCTTTGTCGGCGCGCATCCCATGGTGGGTTCGCATGAGCGGGGCCTTGCCGCGGCGAATCCGAGACTTTATGAGGGCGGCCTGATCTTCGTGATCAAGCCGGAAAAGCGGGCGGAGCTCGGCGCTTTCCGCAAAATCCGCGGGTTCTGGAATAAAATATCGCACCGGATCGTCGAAGTTTCAGCGGGGCGCCACGACAAAGTGGTGGGGGAGATCAGCCATTTGCCGCATGCCGCTGCGGCCTGTCTTTTAATGAGTGTCGATCCCGGTTCCGTGCCTTTTGCGGCTTCGGGATTCCGGGATACGACACGGATCGCGGCCTCAGATCCTTCGATTTGGAGGCCGATTTTCATGGGTAATGCACGCGCTGTAGCCCTTGCGCTGCAACGGTTCGAAAAGGAACTGGCCCATTTTCGCACCCGGCTCGTACGGGGCGATGGCAAGGCCGTCGGACGGTTCCTTCAAAAAGCCAGCCGGCGCCGACAGCAAATTTAGCTTTGAAATTAAAGGGTTTATGCTACAATACCACGCTAAAATTCAAATGATTCGGAGGCTTTCTCATTTATGACTTCCCAGTTCGCTGAACTTTTCGAAAAAAGCATGCAGGCCCTCAAGGAAGGGGAGCTTGCGAAAGGTACGATCGTCGCGGTACGCCCGAAAGAAGTGGTCATCGATATCGGTTATAAGGCCGAAGGCATTATCAGCCTTGATGAATTCAGCAAGCCGGAGGAACTCAAGGTCGGGCAGCAGCTCGAAGTCCTTTTCGAATCGTTCGACGACGAAGCCGGCCATGCCGTGCTGTCGAAACGCAAGGCCGACCGCCAGCGCACCTGGAACAACATCATCGACCATGCCAACGAAGGCAGCGTCGTGGAAGGCAAGATCTTCAAGAAGGTCCGCGGCGGTTTCATGGTGGACATCGGCATGGAAGCGTTCCTCCCGGCGTCCCTCGTCGACCTCAAGCCGACCCGCAATCTCGACCAGTATCTCGGCCTCGAATGCAAGTTCGTGATCGCCAAGATCAACCACAAGCGCAAGAACATCGTGGTTTCCCGCAAGGATTACCTCGGCATCGAAAAGCAGGAAGCCCGCCTCAAGAAGCTGGGCACGCTGACCGAAGGCGCGGTGGTCAAGGGGCGTGTGAAGAACATCACGGACTTCGGCGTTTTCGTGGACCTCGGCGACCTCGACGGTCTCCTCCATATCACCGATATGAGCTGGGGCCGCATTTCGCATCCTTCCGAACTCGTGAAGCTCGGCGATGAGATCGAAGTCGTCGTGATCGCGATCGACCAGACGAACAAGAAAGTCTCCCTCGGCATGAAGCAGAAGAGCCAGAACCCGTGGGTCGGCATTGAAAACCGCTACACGTCCGGCGGCCAGGTTCGCGGCAAAGTCGTGAACATCCTGCCGTACGGCGCGTTCGTGGAACTCGAGCCCGGCGTCGAAGGTCTCGTCCACATCAGCGAGCTTTCGTGGACCAAGCGCGTCAGCCATCCGTCCGAACTCCTCAAGATCGGCGACCAGGTCGAAGTGGTCGTTCTGAATCTCGATAAAGACGGCAAGAAAATTTCTCTCGGCATCAAGCAGGCCCAGGAAAATCCGTGGGTCAAGGTGCAGGACAAGTACCAGGTGGGCGATCGCGTGAAGGGCACGGTGCGCAATCTCACCGATTACGGCGCGTTCGTGGAACTGGAGCCGGGCATCGACGGCCTCGTCCACATTTCCGATCTTTCCTGGACGCACAAAGTCACGCGTCCCAGCGAAATCCTGAAGAAAGGCGACGCGGTCGAGGTCATGATCCTCTCGATCGATCCCGACGCCCAGAAAATTTCCCTCGGCATCAAGCAGTTGACCGAAGACCCCTGGGATGACCTCACGAAGGGCATGATGACCGGCACCCCGATGAAGGGCCGCATCACGCGCATCGTGAACTTTGGACTCTTCGTCGAGCTCGAAAACGGGCTCGAGGGACTGGTCCATGTCTCGGAAATCCCTGACGGAAAATCCGCGGACCTTGAAAAGCATTTTCATGTCGACAGCCCCATCACGGTCAGCATTCTGCACGTGGATAACGACGCCCGCAAGATAGCACTCACTTGCAAGAGTGAGACTGTTCCGACGGCCTAGTCAGCAACCCCGAAAAATCCAGCTGTGTCCAAACCTCGAGCGATAAATAGGAGGGTCGTCGTCACCGGTATCGGTGTCCTCTCGTCCATCGGGTTCGGCAAAAAGGATTTTTGGGATGGCCTGAGTAAGGGGCGTTCCGGCGTTTCTCTGATCGAAGCTTTCGATACTTCCGATTTCACCACCCGTTTTGCCGGTGAAATCAAGAATTTCAACCCTTCCCTTTACATCCATCCCAAGCGTCTGAAGCGCATGGACCGCACGTCCCAGTACGCGGTGGCCTGCGCGAAAATGGCCATCGAAGACGCGGGCATCGATCCCAAGTGCAACGGCGCGGATAAGACCGGCGTCATCATCGGCACGGCCATGGCGGGCCATGGGTACATCCTGGAACAGCACACGACCCTCATGGAACGCGGGCCGATGCGCATCAATCCCTTTACCGCATTAGCATCGTTTCCCGACGCTTGCGCGAGCAATGTCTCTATCGAATTGGGCGTGACGGGCCCGAGCTTTTCCATCGCCACGGCCTGCTCTTCCGCTTCCGACGCCTGCGGCTATGCGTTCGAAGCGATCCGCAGCGGCACGTTGGACTTTCTCATCATGGGCGGCGCCGAGGCCTCGATTTATCCGGGCATTCTCGCGGCGTTCTGCGTGGCGCGCGCGCTTTCCACGCGCAACGAAACCCCGCAGGCCGCCTCACGGCCTTTCAGCGGCGACCGCGACGGTTTTGTTCTCGGGGAAGGGGCGGGGATGCTGGTGCTGGAAGAATACGAGCACGCGAAGAAACGCGGCGCGCACATTTATGCGGAGATTTTGAGCCATGGCATGACCTGCGACGCGTATCACATGACCGTGCCGGACCCGGAAGGCAAAGAGGCCTCGCGCGCGATGAACATGGCGCTTGCTGCGGCGGGACTCAATCCCGAAGACATCAACTACATCAACGCTCACGGCACGTCGACGCCGCTGAACGACAAGACCGAAACCGGCATCATCAAGAAAGTCTTCAAGGAACACGCCCCCAAAATTCCCATCAGCTCGGCGAAATCCATGCTCGGCCATCTGATCGGCGCGGCCGGAAGCGTGGAGCTCGTCGCGACGCTGCTGGCGATGGAGCACAGCGTGATTCCTCCCACCATCAACTATTCCGTTCCGGATCCGGAATGCGACCTCGACTACACTCCCAACGAAGCAAGGCCCGCCAAGATCAAGTACGCGATGAAAAACTCTTTCGGCTTCGGCGGAAAGAATTCCATCCTCGTCCTCGGGAAGGTCTAGTTCAAATCAACAGAGAGTTGGTTGCGGCAGGCGCCAGCGTGCATGCGGCGGGTCTTGTGCATTCACATTCCGTTGTCTACGGTGAAGCCTAGAAGCGTGGCTTCACCTGTTGCCGACGAGATTATTAATTGGGCTCGTCGGCTGGAAGGTCCGCGAGGTCTCGGGGTCTTGCGGATTTGGAGGGGCGGAGAGTGTCTTCGTCGCTTTCGGAAGCGCCGTCGAGGATGCCGCGGTCGGAGGCTTCAATGAAGCGGACCATGTCCTGGACTTCTTTCGACCGCATGGTTTTTTTCATCGCGTCCAGCGCCTGGGCCGTGTTCAGCCCGGAGCGGTAGAGGAGCTTGAAAGCCTGCTTCACTTCCTCGCGCGAGGCCGCATCGATGCCGGCGCGGCGCATGCCCACCACGTTGATGCCGAGCGCGACCGCGGGGCGGCCGCCGCACATGACAAACGGGGGAATGTCTTTATTGACCGCGGAAAGCGCGCTGAGCATGGCCAGCCGGCCCACGCGGGTGAATTGATGCAGCCCGGTCATGCCGGAAAGGAAAGCGCCGTCTTCCACGACACAATGCCCCGTCAGCGAAGCCTGATTGACCATGACGACCCGGTTTCCGACCTGACAGTTGTGAGCGATGTGGCAGTAAGCCATGAGGAAGTTCTGGTCGCCGATCACGGTGGACGTGCCGGCTTTCGTGCCGCGGTGGATTGTGACGAATTCGCGAATCTGGTTCTTGTTCCCGATCTTGGTGAACGTGGGTTCGTTCTTGAAGGCAAGGTCCTGGGGCGCGTGGCCGATGATGGCGCGCATGTGCACGTCGTTTTCGTCGCCCATCTCCGTGCCCGTCGCGATGTAGGCGCCGGCGCGCAGGATGTTGCCGCGGCCGAGCTTCACGTTGTCTTCGAGGATGACGTAAGGGCCGATGTCGTTGTCCGGCCCGAATTCCACGTTTTTGCCGACGATGGCGGTCGGATGGATTTTGGACATGGCGCGAATTGTAACACGGAACGCCTAAACGGTAAAAGGACAACGGCAAGCATGGACGGGGACAGGACTTTAGTCCTTTCCCATGAGTGTGAACGCAAAAGGCCCGCTGCACGCATGTCAGCGCTTGAAAGCATGACGAACCGTTAGCCCCCTTGCCCCTCTTGTTCTTCCCTGATACAATACGAAAAATTCAATAACCCCTTGCAAAAAAGGGAGATAGCATTGTCATCCAGCGTTCAAAAGCAGCTCGAAATCCTGCGCGACGGCGCCGTGGATTTCCTCTCCGAAGAAGAGCTTGCCAAGAAGATCGAACGGTCCCTCAAAGAGCATAAACCCCTGCGGATCAAATATGGGGCCGACCCGTCTTCGCCGGACCTTCATCTGGGACATACGGTCCCGCTTCGCAAGCTGAAACAGTTCCAGGACCTCGGCCATCTCATCGTCTTCATCATCGGGGACTTCACCGCGCGCATCGGCGATCCTACGGAACGCAACGAGACGCGCCGCATGCTTTCGGCGGACGAAGTCAGCCGCAACGCCAAGTCCTACCAGGAGCAGGTCTTCAAGATCCTCGATCCGAAGAAAACCGAAGTCCGCTACAACTCCGAGTGGCTGGGCAAGATGACGCCCGAAGATTTCCTATACCTCACCGGCCGCTACACCGTAGCCCGGCTCCTCGAGCGCGACGATTTTCACAAGCGCTACAAATCCGGGCGTCCCATCGCGGTGGTCGAATTCCTTTATCCGCTGCTTCAGGGCCATGACTCGGTCGTGGTGAAATCCGACGTGGAGCTCGGCGGCACGGACCAGAAATTCAACCTGCTCGTGGGCCGCGACCTGCAGCGCGAGGCCGGGGCCGAGCCTCAGGTCGTCATGACCATGCCCATCATCGAGGGGACGGACGGCGTGCAGAAAATGAGCAAGAGCCTGGGCAACGCCATCGCCATCCAGGAGGCGCCGCAGGAAATGTTCGGCAAGCTCATGTCCATCCCCGACAATCTCATGGAAAATTATTACCGCTATGCCGCGGGGCTTACGCCGGACGAATTCGTCCAGGTACGCGACGGACTGAAATCCGGGAAGCTGCACCCCCGTGAAGCCAAGGCCTCTCTTGCCGAGCGCATCGTGGGGCTCTACCATGGCGCGCAGGCCGGTGCGGGCGCGCGGCAGCAATTCGACCAGGTTTTTAAGAACAAGGAATTGCCGGACGAAATCGAAAACGTGGATTTCCCGCGCGAGAGCTCGGACCTCGTCAGCCTGCTGAAAGACGCGGGCCTTGTCGCGAGCAAAAGCGAGGCGCGGCGGCTCATCGAGCAGGGAGGCGTGAAGCTCGAGCGCGAAAAGGTAACGGACGCGGGCGCCGTAGTGAATCTGAAGAAGCCCGTTCTCGTCCAATGCGGCAAGAGAAAATTTGCGAGGATCCAATACCGTGGATGAAGCCAAGACCGTCACGGCCCAGCCGCCCGAAGAAGACGTGGTGATGCGCGTCGAAGACGTGACCAAGGAATTCAACGGGACGCGTGTCCTGGACCGCATCTCGTTCGAGCTGCGGCGCGGCGAAGTGCTGGGCTTTCTCGGGCCGAACGGCGCGGGCAAGACGACC